>DATEWO010000102.1:0-8581 GCA_035257925.1 Propionibacteriaceae bacterium
GCCGCTGCGCACGGCCAGCTCTAGGCCGCCCTCGCGGGCAAATGAAACGACGCGAGCGACATCGTCCGCACCGGCGACCCGCGCCACCGCGGCCGGCCGGCGGTCGACGCCCTTGAAGAAGACCTGGCGCGCCTCGTCGTATGCGGCATCGTCTGGGCCAATCACCTCACCGTTTAGGTCGGAGCGGAGATCGGGGATCGAGATGCCCTGGGACTGCTGCGGCGTTGACGACACGGTGATTCCTTCCTTCGTCTAAGGACGCGACTCTCGGACTGACCCTATTCGGCCCGAAAACTCATCGGTCGGCCGGCGCGGATCAGGGGCCGCGTGGGCGTCTGGGAGCATGTCTGGTGTGCCGAGGCGCATTTTGGTGGACGTCGACACCGGCACGGACGACGCTCTTGCGATCCTCTACGCTCTCCGCCACCCAGAACTGGAGGTGCTCGGCATCAGCTGCGTCGCCGGAAACGTCCCCATCGACAAAGTCGTGATCAACACCTGCAAGGTGCTGGACGCTGCGGGCACTGGAAGCATGCCAGTCGCGGCGGGAGCCGTGCAACCACTCCTGGAGCGGGTCCGGCGAACCGGAGCGTCTCACGGCGTCGATGGGCTGGGCGGGATTCGGCTACCGGAGACCTCCCGGCAGCGATCGGCTGTGCATGCGGTGGAGCTGCTGCATCAGTTGATCATGGCGTCCGCTGAGCGGGTGACTCTGGTCACGCTGGCTCCCAAGACGAACGTCGCACTGCTGCTCACCATGTATCCGGAGGTGGCTACCCGACTTGACCAGATCATCTTCATGGGTGGTGCCGCCCGCGGAGGCAACGTGACCGCTCTCGCCGAATTCAACGTCTGGCAGGACCCAGAGGCGGCGCAGTGTGTCATCCAGTCATCCGTCCCGATCACTCTGTACGGACTCGACGCCTTCAGCCGCCTTACGGTCGACCGGGCCGATGCCGACCGCTTCCGTGCCCATGATCATTCAGCAATCCGGCTGGCAGGCGAGCTTCTTCATCGACGTCGGCCGAGGTCGGACGAGCCGAGCCGTGACTACGTAGGCTTGCTCGGCGACGCCGGTGCCATGGTTCTGCTCACCAACCCAGAGCTCTTCGGCACTCAAGAGTTCCCCGTGCGGGTCAACCTCGCCGGAATCGGCCGCGGGCAGACGATTGTCGATCAGCGCACTGCGGCACAGGTCACTAATGAACCCGATCTCTGGTCCAGGATCGCGGTTGTTGTTGATCTAGACGTTGCGCGGGCTGCGTCAGCGTTCGTCAAAGGGATCGAGGCTTACGCCTCGTGACTGTGCTCGGCCTGAAGCTTGGCGACTTGAGCGTGCACCTCGACCATGTCGAGGCCCTTGACGGCGTCCACGACCTGCTTCAGGGCATGCCCGGGCAGCGCGCCAGCCTGATTGAAGACCAGCACACCCTCACGGAAGGCCATCAGCGTCGGAATACCCTCGATGCCGAGCAGACCGGTGAGCTCAGGGTGCGCGTCGGTATCCAGCTTGGCGAAGACGATCCCGTCGTACTCGTCGGAGGCCTTCTCATAGATGGGCCCGAATCGCTTACAGGGTCCACACCATTCGGCCCAGAAGTCCACCAAGACAATGTCGTTGTCAGTGATGGTCTCCTCGAAGTTATCGGCAGAGATCTCAATCGTTGCCATGCACGTGCTCCTCGTTACTGATGGACTGCTGATAGGGGCGTTTGCGGCAGCCACTGTCTCAACCGTCCGCGACTCACGCCTATTCCATACCGGGCCGCGAGCGTCGGGAATCGCGCGCCGCCGCGCGGAGGAGGAGCGAGCAGAGGCGCTCTTCCCTCGGCGAGCGACGACGACGGCGGCGGATTCAAAAGCGCGATGCGCGAGCGGTCCATAAACAGCACTATTTGATCGCAACGAGCCGACGCATCGGGATCGCCACCTCGACCACCTCATGCCGCTTCAAGCGGTCCTCAAGGTACTCGATCGCGCCCTCCACTCGCGACCAGCGCGTATTCGGCAGGTACAGCGCTGACATCATCAGTTCGGCGTCGGCGCGTGAGCGAATGCTGAAGCGGTACCGTTCCCGGGCATCCTCAACCGCCCGCATCCCGTGCTGAGCCAGGGTCTTGGCAAAGCCGGTCAGTTCCACCGGCCCCGGAAACTGGGGCTTCGTTCTCAACCGTCCGTTGATCCGGGTGAGCACCCTGAGGTCGCGTGGGCCTAGTGGCCGGATTCCAGGGGCAATCGCAGCTAACACTCCACCCGGGCGAAGCACACGCGCCACCTCCTCGACAACTCGGGACAGCGGTTGGACTACCACCAATCCCATTGAGCTGGTAACGACGTCGATGCACTCGTCTTTGATCGGGAGCTGCAAACCATCGGCCCGGATCCATGGTCCGGGCCCCCGATCTGCCGCCAACGCCAGCTCATACTCAGATAGATCCAAGCCGATGACCGTACGTCCCGGAAGGGCGAGCTCGCGCGACATGGGACCAGATCCACACGCGAGATCAAGCACGGTGCTCGCGTTCGCGGACACCGCTCGGGCCAGCCAGCGGTACGGCGAATGGTCCCCGGCGAGAGCCCTGGAGAGCACAGCCTCGGCGATCCCGGCCCGCTCGCGGTGAAACTCCGCAAGGTACGCTCGCCAGTTCACCTCGTCGCTGTTCACCGCGAAATCTTCTCGCGGTGTCATTACACGCGCGACACAAACAGGTGAGTGGATGCTTCTCGGTCGATCTCGCAGCTGGGTGAACCGTCGGCAGTAAGCCGAACACCCAATCCCCCAAGCTCGACGCTGACCACAGCACCCGGCTGAATGCCGGCCTGCCGCAGCGTGCCCATCATCTCGACGTCCTTCTGGATCTCCTCGCTCATCCGCTCGATAACGACCCTGATCGAAGACGTGGCGCTGCTCACAACGTCCTGCAGCTGCTCATTCCCGTCCCGGAACGGCTCGGTGGCAGTGCTGACTCCGAGCTCCTCGAGCCCGGGAATGGGATTGCCGTACGGCGAAAGAGTTGGGGTGTTGAGCAGGTCGACGAGTCTGCGCTCCACGTCTTCAGAAATGACGTGCTCCCACCGGCAAGCTTCGTCGTGCACCTTCTCCCAATCCAGGCCGATGACGTCAATGAGAAGCCGCTCGGCCAGGCGATGCTTCCGCATCACTCGCGTCGCACGCATCCGACCCTCATCGGTCAGCTCCAGATGACGGTCACCCAGGACGTGCACCAGGTTGTCACGCTCCATCCGGGCAACGGTCTGCGACACGGTGGGGCCACTTTGATGCAGGCGCTCGGCGATGCGTGCCCGAAGGGGAACAATCCCCTCCTCCTCCAGCTCATAGATGGTGCGGAGGTACATCTCAGTGGTGTCGATCAGGTCGCTCACGTCTCTCCTATTGTCCTCGCTCGTGCATCGCGCTTGGAAACCCTGCTCTTTCTCACTCTCGTGCCTCTGAGAAGAGGGTCTACCCCATCGCCCGATCCATGCTGCAGGCCCTGAGTGCGGACGCTTGCGAAAAACACATGATGCTCCCAGGCAAGATT
The DNA here is from genome assembly GCA_035257925.1 of Propionibacteriaceae bacterium. Classification (GTDB taxonomy): domain Bacteria; phylum Actinomycetota; class Actinomycetes; order Propionibacteriales; family Propionibacteriaceae; genus Microlunatus. The sequence goes on from DATEWO010000102.1 coordinate 3,543, forward strand.
AGACGATGGGCTCGGAGGGGGATGTAGCGATCACATTCCACAAAGTCCGTTGACCCGACCCTTGAGCGCGCATACGTTAGTGGGACACGGAAAGGAGGTGGTCCAAAGAATGAATGACTCTTGGACATGTGAGGTGACGGCCAGCTAGCCGCTCCCGACTGTGTAGAAACTGGTCGCGTGCGGCCGGCTAATCCACAGCCACCACCCGAACCCGCGAGCGCCGGATTTGTCCGTCCGGCCAACATGTTCCCTGCTTCAAGGGGCCCCGCTAAGAAGGGTCCTGTCCATGGGTGCGTGTTGCGAAGCTCGCGGGTTTGTCCATGTCTGCATATGTGCCCTGAGCTTGTCGAAGGGCACAGCCTGGCGCTTCGACGGGCTCAGCGCGCATTACTACGATCCGTCGATGATCGGACTGAGGGCCTTCACCGTGTCGATCGTGTCGGCCTCCGCAGCCGATTTGTCCGGTCGGTAGCGCAGCACCCGGGCGAACCGCAAGGCGACACCTCCGGGGTAGCGAGTCGATACCTGCAGTCCGTCGCAGGCGATCTCCACCACCGTTGAAGGCTCGACGTAGACCGTGCCCGCGGTACGCCGGATCTCCAGCTCCAGGAATCGGGCGGTCTGCCAGGTCAGTAGCTCGTCGGTGAGGCCCTTGAAGGTCTTGCCGAGCATGATCAACTCACCCGACGCCGGATCACGGGCCGCGAGGTGCAGGTTGGAGAGCCAACCTTGCCTGCGACCGTGCCCCCACTCGGCGGCGGTGACGATGAGGTCGAAGGTGTGTCGCGGCTTGACCTTGACCCAGGCCGAATCTCGACGACCAGCCGCGTACGCCGCGCGCAGGTTCTTGATCACGACACCTTCGTAGCCACGGCTCACCGCAACCCCGAAGGTGTCTGCGGCCTCTTCGGCGGTGGTACAGATTTCACGGGGGACGGTGACCGGTCCCGGCAGCAGCTGGCTCATCAGTTCGATGCGCTCCGAGAGCGGTACGTCCAGCAGGTCTCGGCCATCGACATGCAACAGGTCAAAGAAGAAGACCTGGAGCGGCCCGGTCTGCGCAAGCGCCGCCACATCGACGCTGCTCATAGTGCGGGATGCCACGACCTGGAAAGCTTCGGGCCGCCCGTCGCTGCGCAAGGAGAGCACCTCGCCGTCGAGCACGAGATGATCATGAGGAAGTGATCGAGTCACCGCCACCACCTCGGGAAGCCGCGCGGTGATCTCGTCCAGGCTGCGGGTGAAGATCCGTACCTGCTCACCCCGGCGATGTACCTGCACGCGTACGCCGTCCAACTTGTAGTCGACGACCGCCGGCAAGCCGGTCTTGTCCAGGGCCGCGTCAGGGCCTGAAGCGCTCGCCGCCAGCATCGGCTGAATTGCCACACCGACCTGGAGGCCAACCGCCTGGAGTGCCTCCAGGCCGCCGGTCAACAACACCGCGGCGGCGGACGTGGTCGAGGACATCAGCATGGCCGCTCGGCGTACTGCGGCGATCGGAACGTCGAAAGCAGCGGCCAGGCCTTCTTGGACCGCCGCCTCCATCGCACCCTGCCGTAGCTCACCGAATACCAGACCGCGCAGCAGATCCTGTTCGTCGGCAGTCGCCCGCGCCAGCAACGAGTCCATTGCCGCAGTCCGGGCAGCCGTTGATCCTGCCCCGCTGAGACCGGCAACGTACTCGAAGACCGCGTCAACTTCGCCGACGGTCAGTGACGCTCCCTCCGCAGGAGGAGGTATGGACTGCAGCGACTTCCAGCCCACTCCAGTACGCCGCTGGCGCAGACTCCCGGACAGGTAGGAGACGACGACTTCGACGTCATCACGGGAAGCCTCCCGAAGCACGGCGGCGATGAGGTCACGCTTGGCATTCCGCGAGCGGGTGGCAGTCAGCGCGATTCGCGTCTCGGCGAGTCGGCTCAGCAGCATGCTGGTGATTCTCCCTCTGATCATGGCGAAAGTGGTCACCGACCACAGCTCCTGCGGCAAAATCCATGTGGTCCATGACCACTTTCCAGAGAGAAGTCGGACCGCTTAAGCAAGAAAAACGGCGCCCCCTGAGGGAGCGCCGTTCTGGGCCGCGACCAGCTAGGCCTTCTCGTCGGTTCCGCCGTTCGCTTCCGGCTCGTCGACCGTGCCAGCTTCCTCCGCAGAGGACTCATCGCTCGGGCGCTCCTCTTCCGAAGTCGCCTCCTCGAGCTCGCTCGTTTCGTCCACCAGCTTCTCTGCCGGACTCGACTCAGCAGGCGTCTCGGCAGCAGGAACGGCCGCAGCAACCGGGGCCGCCGGTTCAGGAGTACCAATGGCCGGAGCTGACTTGGCCGCGGCCTTCTTGGCAGCCGCCTTCTTCGCCGGAGCAACGCTCTTGGCGTTGGCTTTCCTGCTCTCCTCGACTGACTCTGTGACCAGTTCGATCAGCGCCATCGGAGCGTTGTCGCCCTTACGCGGACCAACCTTGGTGATCCGGGTATAACCGCCGTCGCGGTCGGTCAGGCTGGGTGCAATCTCGGTGAAAAGCGTGTGCACCACACCCTTGTCCCGAACGGTCATCAGCACCAGACGCCGCGCGTGGATGTCACCCCGCTTGGCTTTGGTGATCAACTTCTCCGCCAGCGGACGTAACCGCTTCGCTTTGGCTTCGGTGGTAACGATCCGGCCGTGCTCGAACAGCTGGCTGGCCAAATTGGCCAAGATCAGCCGCTGGTGCGCGGCACTTCCTCCGAGGCGAGCGCCTTTCGCGGGTGCAGGCATGTCAGTTCTCTCCTGAGCTCGACGTAAGCCAACTGCGGGGGTTCAAGGGGGGCTCGCGCCCCCCTTGCTTCTTGCGGGGGGTTCAAGGGGGGTCGCCCCCCTTGCTCAATACTGTTCGGTCTCGCTGAAGTCGACGTCTTCCTCGTCAAGGTCGTCGTAACGGCTGATAGCGCTCAGCGGATCGAAACCCGGTGCACTGTCCTTCAGTGACAAGCCCATCTCATGCAGCTTGAGCTTCACCTCGTCAATCGACTTCGAGCCGAAGTTGCGGATGTCCAGCAGATCCTGCTCACTGCGCGACACCAATTCAGACACCGTGTGAATGCCCTCGCGCTTGAGGCAGTTGTACGACCGGACAGTCAGGTTCAGGTCCTCGACCGGCAGCGCGAGGTCTGCAGCCAGCTGCTCGTCGATCGGCGACGGCCCGATCTCGATGCCTTCCGCTTCCACGTTCAGCTCGCGAGCCAGACCGAACAGCTCTACGAGCGTACGACCGGCAGAGGCAACTGCATCGCGCGGACGGATTGCCTGCTTGGTCTCGACGTCCAAGATCAACTTGTCGAAGTCGGTGCGCTGCTCGACGCGAGTGGCTTCGACTTTGTAGGTGACCTTGAGTACCGGTGAGTAGATCGAGTCGACAGGGATTCGACCGATCTCAGCGTCAGCAGTCTTGTTCTGCACGGCAGAGACGTATCCGCGGCCGCGCTCCACTACCAGCTCCATCTCCAGCCGGCCGGAGTCGTTGAGTGTGGCGATGTGCAGGTCAGGGTTGTGCACCTCCACCCCGGCGGGCGGAGCGATGTCTGCAGCGGTCACCTCGCCGGCGCCCGCTTTACGCAGGTACATCGTGACCGGCTCGTCCTCCTCGGACGAGACAACCAGGCCCTTCAGGTTCAAGATCACCTCGGTAACGTCCTCGACGACGCCCTCGATCGTGGAGAACTCGTGCAGGTTGCCATCGATCTTGATGCTGGTCACTGCCGCGCCCGGGATGGAGGACAGCAGCGTACGACGCAGCGAGTTGCCGAGGGTGTAACCGAAGCCCGGCTCCAGCGGCTCGATGGTGAACCGGGAGCGACTGTCGGAGACGTTCTCTTCCGACAAGGACGGGCGCTGTGCGATCAGCATTTTCTCTTCCTTCCTCCGCACTTCCCGCTATTTGAAAGCGCGGCTCCTCACCCGTATCCGACGGGTGAGGCGCTACTCCCCAGAGGGAAGCCTCCTGCTCGGTCGGTCAAAGTCCGACGGTTTACTTCGAATAGAGCTCAACAATCAGCTGCTCAGCGACATCGATGACGATCTGCTCGCGCGTCGGAAGCTGATGAATCAGGATCCGGCCGCGCTCAGGAAAGACTTGCATCCAGCCAGGTACATCGCGCTCGCCGTGCGTCTCGCGGTTGATGATGTGCGGAGTCTGATCCTTCACTTTCTCCGCGAGGTCGATGATGTCATGCGGCGTTACCCGGTAAGAGGGAATGTCGACCTTCTGGCCATTGACCAGAAAGTGTCCATGCACGACGAACTGGCGGGCCTGCCGGCGAGTACGAGCCAGCCCGGCACGATAGACGACGTTGTCGAGACGGGACTCTAGGATCTGGAGCAGGTTGTCGCCGGTCTTGCCCTGCAGCCGGTTGGCCTCCTCGTAGTAGCGGCGGAACTGCTTCTCGAGGACGCCATAAGAGAAGCGCGCCTTCTGCTTCTCACGGAGCTGCAGCGAGTATTCCGATTCCTTGGTGCGTCCCTTGCCGTGCACACCTGGTGGATAAGGCCGACGCTCGAACGCCTTGTCTGCACCGACTAGATCAACACCCAGCCGACGCGACTTCTTGGTCATGGGACCGGTATAGCGAGCCATGTTCGATAAGTCCTTGGTCTCTTGGGGCTACTAGACGCGGCGCCGCTTGGGCGGGCGGCAGCCGTTGTGCGGGATGGGGGTCACGTCGGAGATGGCACCAACCTCGAGGCCGATGGCCCCGAGTGAGCGGATCGCAGTCTCGCGGCCCGAGCCAGGGCCCTTGACGAACACGTCGACCCGCTTCATACCGTGTTCCATGGCGCGGCGCCCGGCAGCCTCAGCGGCCATCTGCGCGGCGTACGGGGTGGACTTGCGGGAGCCCTTGAAACCGACGGTGCCCGCGGATGCCCAGGCGATCACCGCGCCGCTCGGGTCAGTGATCGAAATGACGGTGTTATTGAAGGTGCTCTTGATATGGGCGTGGCCAGCCACCACGTTCTTCTTTTCTTTGCGGCGCACCTTCTTGGCGGCGCCGCCGCGGCCTGCAGTAGCC
>DATEWO010000103.1:0-9195 GCA_035257925.1 Propionibacteriaceae bacterium
GGATGCGACCGTCCCGTTCGGCGTAGGCGACTACCGGGTGGCCGCCGTGCCCGTCAAGCGAGGGGGGCAGCTGCCAGTAGCCGATCTGGTAGCGGTCTGGCCAGACGATGACCGGCTGCCCCGCGCCGAGTTCGCGTCTCAGCTCGGCCGCTGCTCCCACGGTTCCGGACGTACGGGACCATTCCGCGTGCAGACCCAGTCGGGTAACCGCCGCCGACAGCCGTCGGTCGAAATATTGCGCAGAGTTGGTGAATCCGAGGGTCACGACTCGACTGTCGTCGCGCTCGAACTCCCACAGGATGTAGCCGGCACCAAGCCCGCCCGTGACGAGGAGGATCAACTCCTCCGACAACGGCCCATCCGGGCCGACCACGCCAGCGTTGGCCAACAGGTTCGCCAGGGCTGACGCGTCCGGATCGGATCCGCCCCGCAGTGTCCAACCGGCGTCGACCACCGCCTCGGAATGATTTTGGTATCGGCCGGCTCCGACCAGGTGGGCCCGAGCGGCGGCATACCGCTCGCCGGTTGCCGCCATCCGTACCCGAATGCGGGCTTTGAGTTGCTTCTGAGACGTCACATCAAACCTTCCGGCCGCGACCCGACGCCCGATTCCACGCCTCAGAACGTCGCCGCGGCCGTACTCCAGATGTGCGCATTGGCCAGGTGTCGTGGAGGCTCTCGAAGTCCCCTTTGCTCCCGCGCCGCCGAGTCGCGTGGAGACTCGGTCTGGGAGTTCGGCGTCGGACCCGCCGTACCTCGAAGAATAGCGTTCCGAGTGCCATATCGCAGGTTCCGGCGACCGGCGCTGGATCGTTGTCCGATAAGCGACATTATGTCATTCCGCTGGCGCGGCTGTTCTAGCGCTCTCCCCGCCTTGTCGTGTTCTAGTTCGTCTGTCCGAGCCGGTTGAGACCTTCGACCCTTCCGTTGATCTGCAGGCGTGGTCAGGCTGGATGTGATGAGTGGAGGTCCTGATGCTGACAAGAGTTGTGGTCTGGAGCGCTTTCGTGCTGGCGGTGGCCGTGTTTTGCCTCGTGAGACCGCAGGCGGCGCGGCTCTTCGTCGGGGTTTTCTTTGGCGTGATGGGGCTCGGCGTTCATGGATTCTTGGTGATCAGAAATCCGGAGGGATACGTCGGATTCGCTGAACAGGCACTGATTCGTTGGTACCGGCAAATCGGTCTTTTCCTGACTACACCGAACCCGCGCGCCTTCGGGATCGTCATGTTGATTCTTGAGGTGACGTTGGCGGCACTGATTCTCAGCCGAGGACGTTGGGTCAAGGTCGGTATCGTCGGAGCCATCCTGTTCCTGGTCGGTATCAGTCCGTTGGGGTTCGACATCATGCCGAATCTCCTCTTGGCTGCGGCCCTGGTCTATCTCCTGACTCAAGATTTCCCGCGTGACGCGTGGACCATGCTCCGCGACCGACATCGCCGCGGAACCGCTATCCGGGCGAGCAATCGCGAACCGCAGGGGCACAACTCTTTCCGGTCGTAGAAAGCTCTCCCGGCGGAGTCAAAAGACAACAAGATTGAGACCGGACAAGCGCTCTCCCCCGAGCGGGGGCACACTGAAGCGCATCCCAGTGATCCACCAGACGGTGAAGGAGGGCTCAATAGTGGCAAACGCAGCAGCCAAAGTAGTGCTGGTGACGGCGCTGGCCAGGGGTGTGGCCGGGCGATCGCTGAGGATGTGGCGGCTCGCGGCGCGGCAGTAGTTGTGAATGACATTGTCGACGCAGCCGGTGATGAGACGGTCGATCGCATCACTCGAGCGGGTGGCACCGCCACCTATGTGCATGCCGACGTGCGTGTCGAGCAGGAAGTCGGGCGGTAGCACGGTGGCGGGGCGATCGTGAACATGTCCTCGGTAACCGGTGACCTGACCGCCGCGCCCATGAATGGCCTGTACGGCGCGACCAAGGGCGGCGTCGATGCCCTTACCAAGGTGACAGCCGTCGAGGTCGCGAAGGACAACATCGAGCGTCAGCGCGCTGGCCTTTCTCGGTGCGGATGTCGAGAACGGGATGTTTCAACGCTTCCTGGCCACCGCCGGCATTCCGCAGAAACAAATTCCTCGCGTCGGTGCCCGTTGGCCGGCTATTGCGTGCCGAAGAGCTCTGCGCGACGGTCCGGTTCATGTGTTTAAGCGACGTGCGATTCATGACCGGAACGACTCTCGTTCTCGACGGCGGCTATACCGCCATGTGATCACCTTGTCAGTCCAGGAAGCTTCTACTTGCTGACGCCTGCCGAGACGGACCCCTGGAGCTGCCGTTGGAAGATCAAGTAGATGATCAGCACCGGTACCACGGTGATAACCACGGCCGCAAAGAGCGCCCCGAAGTCGACTGAGTAGCCGGCCTGGGACGCGAAAGACGCCATCGCCTGAGTAAGAACGTAGTTGTCGGGATTGGTGTTCAAGGCAATCGGCAGCAGGAATTGGTTCCACAAGCCCACAAAGTTCAAGATCGCGACGGTAGCCAGACCAGGCTTGGCCATCGGCAGCATGATCTGGAAGAAGATCCGCCACTCCCCTGCACCGTCCACCGCGGCGGCCTCTGCAATCGATTTTGACAGCGATCGGAAAAAGGCATAGAGGAAGAAAACAGTAAATGGGAATGCGAACGCCGCATACGTCAAGATCAGGCCGGGCAACGTGTTGAGCAGACCGATCCCTCGCAGCACGAAGAACAACGGCACGATCGCCAGGAAGATCGGGAAGGTGAGCCCGGCCAGCATGAGGTAGTACAGCGCGCGACTGCCAGGAAAGCTGAACCGTGCGAGCACGTAGGCAGACATCGAGCCGAACAACATGGTGAGAATCAGCGCACCGACGACAACGATCACCGAGTTGAAGAAGAAGCTTCCGATCCCCGCTGTTGTCCAGGCATTGACGTAGTTGTCGAAGCTCCAGTTCTGCGGTAGGGAGAACGGCGAGGCGAAGATCTCCGAGCTGGTCTTGAACGAGGACATGAGGACCCAGATCAACGGGAGAATGACCAGCACCGACCAGATGATCAAGACCGCATGGGAAGAGCCAGTTACGGCCTTGTCACCGGCGGTCCCTGGAGGCCCACCAGACTCGGCCGGCTCGAATGGCGCTCGGTCACCCGATGGTGCGGGTGCGGCGCCGACTTGTGAGATCTGGGTCATTCGCCGACCTCACTCTTGCCACCAAAAATCCGATTCACAAGGAACACCAGACCCGCATACGCCAGCGTGATCACCGCGAGCACGACACCCATCGCGCAGGCATAACCGAACTGGCCCTTGGTGAACGCGGTGGTGAAAAGCTGTTGGGCCATGACAAGGGTCGTGTTGTCAGGCCCACCACCCGGCTCCAGAGCAGCCATGTAGACGAACGCATCCAGCGCGAGGATCCCTATGTAGATGAAGGCGGTCTGCACGTTCTCACGGATCAGCGGAATGGTGATCGAAACCGCCGTCCGGAAACGTCCGGCACCGTCGATCCGGGCGGCCTCGAAGACCTCGGCGGGGACGCCCTTGATGGCGGCGATGAACAACACCATGTAGAAGCCGACCAGGCCCCAGATGATGACGAACATGACCGCCCACCGCGCCGTGCGCGGGTCACCCAGCCAGGCAAACGAGGTGAACTGCTCCAGACCCAGGCGGGTGAGGATGCCATTCAGGAGTCCTGCGCTTGGGTCGTAAATCTGAGACCAGATAAGCCCGATGACGATCGCGGGGATCACGTACGGGAAGAACGAGATCACTCGGTAGAAGCTCGAGTTGCGCAAGCCTTTGACGTTGCCGCGGGTCGAGCCGCCGACCGTGACGAGGGTGGCGAAGAACATCGCCAAGCCCAGCGTCACGATCGGGACCACGATCGCCATCAGAATGTTGTTTCCCATGGCTTGCAGGAACGTGCTATCGGTGAACAGCTTCGCGTAGTTGGAGAGCCCAATGAAGTTCATCGCGGGCGTGAAGCCGGTCCAGTCGGTCAGTGAGAAGTAAGCCGCCTGCACAAACGGGGAAACTACGAACCCGATGTAGAACGCGACCGGGATAACCAAGAAGACCAGGAAGAAGCTGATCTTGTCGAATGTCAGGTTACGCCGACGCCAGCGGGCCGAGCCTATGCGCCGCAAGCCACCCGGCGGCGCGCTAACCCCGCTGGTGAGTCCCCCGCTGGCTAAGGTCGTCACGACACTTGCACCTTCTTGATCGAATCATCCTTGGCGACCTTGTCGGTAATGTCCTGCAGACCCTGCGTCAGTTTGGCCACGTCTGAGTCGCCCGCGAGGAAGCTGTTCCAGACCACGAGCTGATCTGTGTTCATGCCATAGAGATCGACGAAGTTCCACGAGAAGATGTTGGTCCCTGCCGCTTCGAGCATCTGGATCTGGGACTGCAGTGCTGTGGAGCCGAACCCGTCCGGAGGCACAGTGCCTTTGACGATGGTCGAGGCCAGTTTCGTCTTGGCGAAGTTCACCGCGGCCTCCTGGGAGAGCATTGCGCGCAGGAACTCCTTGCCACCGGCAACGTTCTTGCCCTGCGACGGGACAATGTAGCCCTCGCCAGCAGTCGAGTGCAGCGCCTCCCACGGCATCTTCGAGTTGCTCGACACGACCGGCTCGGGCGCGCCGGTCATCTTGAAGTCCGACTTGGTCTGCTTCTTCATCTCATTCTCGATCCAGCCGCCCGATGGATAGAGGATGAACTCATCGGCCTCGGACCACTGGGCCTGGGCTGCGGTGAACTGGGTCCCCGAGCCTCCAGGCTTGACGTAGCCGGCATCGATGATCTTCTTCAGTCCGTTGAACACGTCCTGAACCGGAGGGAGCGACCAGCAGTCGGGCTTGAGATTCTCCAGCGCGAGCCGCACTTCGTCGCCACCCTCTTTGATCGCCGAAGCGATGGCCATCGTCTGGTAGTAGGTCGCCGCCTCTTTACCCCAACCGAGCAGATACTTGCCCTTGCCCTTGGCCTCGGCGCCCAGGGCCAGCATCTCCTCGTACGTCTTCGGAACAGTCCAGCCGTTCTGCTCGTAAAGTGAGGCCGAGTACCAGACGGCATAGACGGTGAGGGCGTAGTTCAGCACAATGAACTTGCCGTCGAACGTCCCTGGCTCGGTGACGCCCGCGTACAGCGTGTCCTTGATCACCGTGCCCTCGTAGTTCTTGGCCTCGATGACGTCGTTCAGTTCGGCCAGTTGGTCGCGGATGGTGTTGATTCCGATCAGGCCCGCGCCGCTGTTGTCGATGACGTCCGGCGGATTGCCGGCAACGAAGCGGGGCTGCAGGGTCTGGGCGACCTTGGTGGTGGGTGTCACCTTCACCGTCACACCGGACTGCTTAAGCCCAACCTGCTTGGCGGCGAACTCGGCGTAGTCGATGCCATATCCGCCGTTGAAGATGACGGCGTCGACCGTCGAGCCCGACTCCACTCCGAAGGGATTGGTGTCGCTCACCTGCTCCGCGGGGGCGGAGCTGGTGGATGTACTGCTGCCCGTACCTGAGGTGGCACAGGCCGCGAGCGATCCGGTGGCAGCCAAAGCTGCCGCAGCGAGTGAGCCGCGGAGGAAATCGCGTCGCCCAAGCGGCTTGGCGTTGATGTCCATCTGATGTCCCTTTCGATTGATCCCTTGTTGGTTCCGTGTACGAGGTGGTGGCCCGAAGGTCAGCCGTCAGGTGGCGCGCCGGATCCGCCCCGCGTACTTCTTCTCAAGTGCATGGTTGTGCTCATCACCGCCAGGGATGTTCGCCGACAGGTAGAGCGGAGGCACTCGGCCGTCGCCGTTCATCCGTTCTGCGACACCGATGGTCAGCAACTGGGCGATGAACGCGCTCGTAATGGACGACACCGAGCCAACGGCGACGCCTCCGGCGAGGGCCAGGGTCGCATCGCCGTACGGCGCCAGATTGTCGATCACCACGTCGGCGATCTCTGACAGCCGCCGACCGCTGGGATGCTTTGGCTGCACCTGTGCGGTGTGCTGAAGTGATGTCACCGCGATGACGTCATGGCCCTTCTCTTTGGCCAGCAGAGCCATGCCCACCACTGACCCGTTGACACCAGAGTTCGAGGCGATGAGGAAGACGTCCCCGGGATGGATCGGCGAGACCTCCCACAACTCGGCAACGATGTCCGGATTGCGTTCCAGGCTTGATCCGCTCAGAGCGTCCACCCCTAGGCGGCCGCGCAGCACGACGTCGCGGAGAGCGATCTTGTTCGTCGGGATCAGGCCACCGGCCCGGCCCGCGATCTCCATCGCGAACGCCTCCGAATGTCCCGTCCCAAATGCCTGTATCACTGCACCGGTCTCGATTGCCCGCGTCATCAGACCGATCGCCTCGTCCAGGCCGCCATCGGCGGCCAGACTCGTCAGGCGCTCGAGTCTGCTGCTCACCTCGTTCGCGAAGTCGCTCACGACGGTAGCAATGACACTCTCCGTCACCGGTCGGCCTCCTCCCCGGTAGCGGCCCTGTTTCCGTCGCGCGATGCGCCGGGCACGGGTCGAATGGGATCCGGGACCGCCGCCCGTGATGGTGTGCGACGGGGGCGACGGTGGGAGGACACGGCAAGTGCGGACGCGGCCAGCTTGGCGCTCGACCGATCGAAATTCTCCTGGGCGACAAGTAGGTAGAGCAGGTCAAGCACGAGAAGCTGGCCATGCTTGGCCGACAGGTCGTCCGGCTGCCTGAACTGCTCATAGATCGACGTGACAATGCTGCGGTCGGCGCTTTCGGCCAGCGGCGAGATGGGGTCGTTGGTGATGGCTACTGTGAACGCGCCTGCACGCCGGGCCTCGGCCAGCATCTCAATCGTCTCTTCGGTTCGTCCGGTGGTTGAAATACCGATCGCCACGGTGTCTGAGTCCTGGATCGCCGCACTGGTCAGGCCGCTGTGGACCTCCGACCAGGCGTACGCCGGAACCCCGATCCGGTAGAGCCGGCCCTGCAACTCCTCGGCCAGCATCGCGCTCCCGACGACACCGTATATATCGACGTGCGAGCTCAGCGCGATCCGCCGCGACACCTCCATCATGACGGTCAGATCGATGGCCGACGTCGCCTCTCGCAATGCCTTTGTATGGCTGCCGATCAGCATGCGCAGCAGGTCCTCGGGGGAATCGTCGGGGCCGAACTCGCCCCCGATCTCCGCGGTCCACGAGTCGAGTGAGGCGCCCCGACCGACATCGGTGGCGATGCCAACTCGAAGTTCGACGTACCCGGGATAACCGATGGTCCGGCAGAAACGCGTGACGGTCGCGGGTGAGGCGCCTGCTTGCTCGGCAAGCTCACCGATGGACAATGTCAGCGGCGCCTGCGGATGCTCGAGCAAATACGCCGCAACACGAGCGACCGCGGACGGCATCTCAGGTAGTAGGGAACGGATACGGTCTTGCACTGCAGGACTCTGCTCCTGCGTGCGAGCAGCACGCGCCGCTGTGAGAATCACTATCACCCTGATTCAGAGAACCTGAAATTCGCTCTTACGCTAGTGTCTACCACTCTTCCACGCAACTGATGAGACCGAACTGAAACAGACCTTTCTGGCCGTCGATGCGGGCGGCACCGGCACCCGCGCTGTCGCGCTCGACTTTTCGGGGCACGCATTCGGCTATGGCCGCGCGGGCGGCGGGAATCCAACGGCGGCAGGCATTCCCGAGGCCGTCAGCGCTATCGGGCTCGCCGCTGAGCGGGCCACAGCAGGCTTGACTGGCTCCGAACGGCCGGCGTTAGCCCTACTGGCCATGGCCGGGGAGAAGACCGCTTCCTTTCGACAGCAGGTCTCGGACCGGCTGGCCGCGCTGGGTATCGGCGAGGTGGTCTTGGAGCACGACCTGCTCGGCATGTTCCATTCGGGCACTGCCGCACTAGACGGTTACGCCCTGATCGCCGGAACGGGGACTGTAGCAGCGAGAATCCGAGGAGGCCGACTCGACCGAGTCGTCGGCGGTCGCGGTTGGCTTCTTGGTGACGCCGGCGGAGGCTTCTGGATCGGACATGCCGTGGCTCGGGCAGTGGTCGCCTCGCTCGACGGGCAAGGGCACGACACTGCGCTGACTGACCTCGTGCTGGAGGCGTTAGGGATAGCGGGTGATCCGGGGAATCCCAGCGAGCGCCAAGCGGCACTGCGGAAGCTGGTTTCCGCGTTGTATGCCCGGCCGCCCATCTCGTTGGCCGACTTCGCACCGCTCGCCTTCGCTGCCCATGAGGACCCGGTGGCTCACCCAATTCTGATCGGCGCGGCAGCGGCGCTCGCGGACCTCCTTTCTGCCGTACGCGCGCCGGACCTGCGGGGTCCCGTTGTCGTGGGTGGCAGCGTCATCGTCCGCGGCATGTTGGCCGCGCCACCCAGCCTCCGGGCCGAACTGGTCCCTCCGGCAGGCGGGGATGCCGTCATTCCGGTTTCAGACGGTCTGGTGGGCGCGGCCGTACTGGTCCTCCGGCATGCAGGCCTCGACGTTGACGAGGTGCTCTTCCGAGGTATCCAAGCCGAGGTCACTCGGGTCAGCACAGCTGACGTGTGATGCGCGCTGCCCGTCGAAGGGCTCAGGGCGCATCTAGCCAATTCAGCAGCGCTCGACCCATCAGGAGCGACGCACCGAATGTTGCGACGTCGGCATACCGGCGGTCCTCCGATGGCCAACCCATGTCGACGACCAGCACGTCGACATGCCCCGAGCGCAGCTCGTCGACTGCATTTCTGGCAAAGGGATGTCGATGGATGTCGCGGCCAACGACGAGTACTGGCTGCTCGGGTTGAAGAGGCGGCAGCGCTGATTGCTCCGCGGAGATCAACCACACGGGCTGCGCGGCGAAGGCGGCATGCGTGCTGGCGAATGGGTCCCAGGGTGTAGCGCCGACAGCGATATTGGGACTCGCCTCAAGGCGTACGACGGTGTAGCGGCCTGATGCCTTGGTCCGCCAGTCAGCTGCCTCAGGTTGGATGTCGAAGGTGCGCACCAGCTCGGCCTCGTCCTTGGACCAGCGGGGCGCGGAATCCGGAGGTTGCCCGGCTGCCTCCCGGGCATCCTCAAGGTCGGCTGCGAGCCCCCGCACTCGGTTCACTGCTTCCGATACCCGAGTGGATGCAAGCTTGCCGTTGGTGACTGCGCTGGCTACTGCGCGTTCGATCTCGGCAAGTTGATCATCGCTGTTCTCGGTCCCGAGGCAGAGCAGATCGCAACCAGCTTGCAGTGCGGCAACGGCCGCCCCCGC
>DATEWO010000104.1:0-2879 GCA_035257925.1 Propionibacteriaceae bacterium
GCGTGCGGTGCCTGTGATCATGGTCGAGCCGCATGACCAGCTTGGTGGTCGGGTGCGTTCCTGGCCGGTGAGGCACGGTGATGATCAGGTCACCATGAGCCGGGGGTTTCATGCATTCTTTCGGCAGTACTACAACCTTCGGGCGTTGCTGCGGCGCAGCGATCCCGATCTACAGTCCCTGGAGGCAGTCGCGGACTATCCGCTGATCTTGGCCGACGGACATGCCGACTCCTTCGCGACGATCCCGCGGACACCGCCGGTGAACCTGGCAGCGTTCGTCCTGCAGAGTCCATCGTTTGGACTCCGTGATCTTGCTGCGGTGAATGTGCCAGCCGCTCTGGAGCTGCTGGACGTCGATTTCCCGAGCACCTTCTCCCGCTATGACGGCGAGAGTGCGGCGGACTTCCTTGATCGACTTCGGTTTCCGGAAGCGGCTCGGCACCTGGCGCTGGAGGTCTTTGCGCGCAGCTTCTTTGCGCACCCAGACGACTTCTCTGCCGGTGAGCTGGTCGCTATGTTCCATGCGTATTTCTTGGGGTCGTCGGAGGGTCTGATCTTCGACGTACCGCGAGACGACTATGACAGTTGCCTCTGGTCCCCGCTTCGGCAATATCTGGAGCGCCTCGGCGCTGAAGTGCGGGCCGCCGAGGCTGTCGCCTGGGTGGATGCTCGTCAGGAGTCGCTGCGGATCGGTCTGCGATCGGGCATTGAGATTGAGGCGGATGCGCTGGTGCTCGCGACAGATCCGGCCACCTTGCGCCGATTGGCTGTCGAGTCTGCATTGGGTGATGAAGCCTGGCGGGAACGCGTGGCTGCGACGTGCAATGCGCCGCCCTTCGCCGTTTGGCGGCTGTGGCTTGATCGGTCGGTGGCGCTCGATCGCGCGGCGTTCTTGGGAACCAGTGGCTTCGGGCCGCTTGACAACATCTCGGTGTTGGAACGCTTCGAGGAGGGCGCCCGGCGGTGGGCTGCGGCTCGCGGCGGTTCGGTTGTCGAGCTGCACGCGTACGCGTTGACCGAGCAACCGGACGGGCCTGTGCTGAAGGATCGCCTGCTGGCCGAGCTGCGGCACATCTATCCAGAGCTGGAGCCATCGACCATCGTGGCGGAGGAGTGGCTGGTGAATGACGACTGCCCGCTGTGGGGCACCGGCCCGTGGGGGCAGCGGCCGACCGTGGGTACGCCGCACCCGCGGATCGTGCTAGCCGGCGACGGCATTCGCTGCGACTTTCCGGTCGCGCTCATGGAGCGCGCCGCAACGACGGGGTTCCTTGCTGCCAACCATCTTCTCCAGTTACATGGCCTGGCCGGCCATGATCTCTGGACCGTACCCGTACGCTCACGCCACCGGGTGGCGGTTTCTTTGCGCCGCCTCGTCACTCGGTAGAGTGGCGGCCTGCGGGCTTGGGTCTGCAACTATGCCGGCAGCTGCCTGGCTTTGCCCTTGCCTTAGTCGGATCTGCTGGTTGTAGGTGCCTTATCGGCCACCGACCAAAGTTCGATTGGCTAAAGCAGACTCTGTGGCGCGGCTCAAGGCATAACAAAATTGACTGTTGTCATCTGGGGTCCGAACGGCCACCCGCCAGTAAGTACCACCATCGGCGAACTTCGAGGAAATGCTTTTGACATAGATTCCGTGATCAATCAACATCGTATCCGCGAGCCGGTCTGCTTCTTCCTCGCTTGCCCGGAGCTTCGTCAAGAGAAAGTTTCCGCCACTAGGAAAGACCTGCTCGACCACGTCCAACAGGCTCAGCTGCTGAAATAGTGCCTCCCGATCCAACCGAGACTGCTTGAAGGACGACGGCAAGTTTGCCGAATATTTCAACAGAAGTTCGATGAAGTGTTCGGCAACTGAGTTGACATTCCAGACCGGCAGTTCAGATTCAATGCGCCCAGCCCAAATCGGGTCAGTCGTATGCACGAAGCCAATCCGCAGGCCGGGTACCCCAAGGACTTTGCTGAGACTCTTCAGCACTATGACATTGCGGTGGTCCTCTTGTTCCAACCACGGAATCAATGAGGGCTCATCGCAGAAGTCAATGAATGACTCATCAACAAGCACCGTCTTGTCACCAGCGGAGCGGATCAAGTCATGCAATCCGCTACTGGCAGCGGTCGTTCCGGTGGGATTGTTCGGCGTGACAATCACGATCAGATCAGAATCGCGTGCCCGATCGAGAACCTCCCCGGGGGAGAAGCGGCCATCGTCAGGATATGCCGTCGCGTCCGGAAAAGTGCGATCGTACTCGCCGAAGGTTGGTTGCGGTAGTAGCACCCGTCGGCCTACGAAGTAGCGCTGCAATATCGGGTAGAACTGGGAGGCACCGTTTAAGAAGTGGACATTCTCTGATTTGCAACGTAGATAGTTGGCGAGCTTTTCATTAAGCACCCGCTGCGTCGATCCGTAGTTTGTGATAAGTCGCGACAAGTTCGACATCAGTTGGGATACCATCGAATCCGGCGGGAAGTACATATTTCTAATGAAGGCGAAGTCGAGAATGGGTGTGTTCCAGTAACCGCCCCACGAACTTTCCAAATGTCTGCGGCGGCGCTCGGGAGCGAACACGAACTCAGCGTTCCGCAGGTCGTTAGGATCATCCACTTCGGCCCACAATTCGCCGTTTAAGGTTTCAGCGTGGATTTGGGCCTGCTGCATGTAGATCAGTATGCCGAGGATAAGCTCATAGTAACAGTTGTTATCGATGATACGGCTGTAGTAGCTGAGCAGGCGGCTAAAGGTCGTGCGGCAGAACTCAGCGGAAAACTTGTAGATGTTTAATGTTTTGTATTTGTCAGAAAAGTCAAAACTTGGGCCCTGAAGCGACGCTGGAATAACTTGTGTCACTACTTTCGACTCCGAAACCGCAACAACCGTT
>DATEWO010000105.1:0-7371 GCA_035257925.1 Propionibacteriaceae bacterium
GGCTGCCGATGGGCCGAAGCAGGCGATTCCAGCCTGGCGTACGGCATCGGCCACACCCACCACCAGTGGCGCTTCGGGCCCAACGACGACCAGGCTGACTCCGAGCCGGGTTGCCAAACTCGCGACGGCATGGCCGTCAAGCGGATCGAGGCCATGATTCGTGCCCAGTGCAGCAGTGCCGGGGTTCCCCGGCGCAGCGTGCAGCTCGGCCACGGCGGGGTCGCGATTCAGCGCCAAAGTGAGCGCATGCTCGCGCCCGCCAGAGCCGATCACCAGCACCCGCAGTGGACCCACCACGGGCCAAGAGCCTACCCAAGCGTCCAGGCCCGCCGAGCGAGTCTGAGAGAGGCGCCGAACCAGGTAGCGTTTCGCACCGTGGCTGATCCCAGCTTCCCCACCTTGCACATCCGGCCATCACAAGGCTGGCTGAACGATCCCAATGGCCTGTGCCGGATCGACGGCCGCTACCACGTCTTCTTTCAGTACAACCCGGTATCGCCGGTGCACGAAGCGATCTCGTGGGGCCACGTCAGCTCCGCTGATCTGATCCACTGGCAGCAGCACCCAGTCGCGCTCGCGCCGAGGCCTGGACTCATCGATGGAGGCGGCTGCTGGAGCGGCTGCGTGATCGACGATGCCGGAGTGCCCACGGCTGTATATACGGCGAATCCGGATCACGCCCGGAACGCCGTGGCAGCTGTGGCGCGATCCGATCGGTCACTGATTCGTTGGGAACAAGACGTGTCGCCGGTCTTGGGCATCTCGAAAGCTTCCGGGCTGGACGAAGTCCGGGATCCGTTCATCTTCATCCACCAAGGCCGCCGCTACGCGATACAAGGGGCGGGCCACCCATTGGAATCCGCTCGGCTGCTGCTTTATGGCTGTGACGATCTCAAGCACTGGACCGAGCTGGGCACTTTGCTCACCGCCGACGACCCCGTTGCCGCAAAGGCTGCCGCAGCCAACATCTGGGAATGCCCGAACCTGGTGCAGATTGACGGCCAATGGGTGCTACTGCTGTCGCTGTGGCACCTGGTCAACACAGTCCACCGCCTGGCCGGAGTGCGCTACCTGCTCGGTGACCTGGTGCCCCAAGATCAGGGATGGGTGTTCAAGGCAACTTCGGGAGGTGTGGTCGATGATGGACCCGCTTTCTACGCCCCGCAGGTACTAGTCGAGCCGAACCGTACGCTGCTCTGGGCCTGGGCTTGGGAACTCGGGCGCAGCGTTGAGCAAATCGCGGAGACCGGCTGGGCCGGTGTACTGACCTTTCCGCGTGAGCTCTATGTACGCAACGGCGTCCTCGGTATGCGCCCGGCTCATGAGCTCACCGGGTTGCGCCGCGGATGCCTGGCACTTCAGCCGGGCCAACCCTTCCAGGCTCAGGCCTTCGAACTTCTCGCCAGCGGGCCGGTGGCCTTACGACTTGCCGACGAGGGCGTGGACGTGTTGGTGTCGTCGGCGGAGGGCACACCAGCCGACCCGGCCAGAATTCTGGTCGACGGCAGCATGGTGGAGACCTTCCACCATGGAGCCAGCCACACCACGCGCGCCTATCCGACTGCGAACAGCAGTTGGGTCGTGGACGGCGCTGAGGTCACCGCCTATCGGCTGGGCAGCAGGGTCGCCGTTGCAGCCGGCGCGGGCGTGTGACGGAGTCACGGCTGGCAGCCGGGCAGCTGAAGGAGAACTGCGGATTCGATCCACCGGTGTTCTCATCCAGGGACTGCAGCGTCATGGTTACCGCCTGCTCGGCCATGGCCCGGTCCGGACGCTCGATCGTCGTCAGCGGCGGAACGAGCCGTGAGGCCAACAGCTCGCCGTCGTCCAGGCTGACTATCGACAGGTCGGTTGGAATGGCCAGCCCAAGATCGGAGGCGGCAAGCCGCGCACCCACTGCTAGCCGTTCGTGAGTGCAGATCAGCGCAGTGGGAGCGCCCGGCGAGCTGAGCAGAGTACGAGCCGCCTCGAAGCCGGCACCGATGTCGCGGTCGGGCGCCGGCTGGACCGAGAGGGTCATCTGCTCCGCTGCTGCGGCCTGAATCCCTGCCAGGCGCAACCGGCTCTGCATTGCGTCCGAGGGTCCGGCAACCACGCCAATAGAACGGTGCCCGGCCTCGATGAGGACTCGAGCCGCCGCGGATCCCGCGCCCTCCTCGTCCGGAACGATGTTTGGCACACTGGCGTCCGGGTCGACGCAGTTCACCAAGATCGTTGGAATTGACGACATCACGTCCACAGGCCGGTATTCGATGAGATCAGGGGCGATCACCAGGAGCGCATCCACCTGATGATCATGGAGCGTGGCCAGCGCCCGGCTTTGGTGATCACGATCATTGGCCGTGTCCATGAAGATCAACAAGTAGCCAGCGCTGGTGGCGGCCTGCAAGGTCGCATGCAGCATGCGCGCCGCGAAGCCACCGGCGCCGGGCCAGGTGAGCACGCCGATGGTACGGCTGCGCCGGTTGCGCAGGCTGAGCGCGACTGCGTTCGGGGTGTAGTTGAGTTGGCGAGCGGCCTCAATGATCGCCTGCTGCTTATCCCGTGCGATGTTTCCCTGCCCGCGACCGTTCAGGACCAGCGAGACCGCACTTCGTGACACGCCGGCAAGATCGGCCACATCTTGCGCAGTCGCCTTGCGTACCACCCTGCCGCCCCCTCGCGCGTCTGCTGTCCACGTCAGCCACCATTCTTGCGGGCGGCATCAAAGGGAGCCCGGTCGAAAATGCTGTAGGTGGTCCTTCCGTCACTGTCGGTTTCTCGGCCTGCTGCGGCTACACGTCGGCGCCTGTAGGCACCGCGGCGGCGATACGGCGACTTGCCGCGATCACTCACCGATCAACTAATTCGCTACAGGTGCATCCGGAGCGCGGGTTGAGAACGCAAATAGGGGGACTCGTACAACTCAGCTCTTAGGAGGGCGAATGACAGTACAACGGCGGTTACTCAGTTTGGTCGGCGCGGCAGCTTTGGCGTCGGCGTTCACCGCGGTGGCCATCACCCCGGCGCACGCCGCAAGCAACGCGACAGTGTCGATCCTGCACGGCGTTCCGGATGCCACGGTCGACGTGTATGCCAACGGCAAGGCGTTGTTGGAAGACTTTGAGCCAGGCACTCTGACTGATCCGCAGAAGTTGCCGGCCGGTAGCTACGATCTCAAGGTCGTCAAGGCAGGCGACGGGCCGGACGGCGACGCGATCATGTCGGCGAACAACGTCAAGGTGCCTGCCGGAGCGAACGTCACCGTCGTGGCGCACCTGACCGAGAGCGGCAAGCCCACTCTCACCCCGTACGCCAACGACGTCTCCAGTCTTCCGGCAGGGAAGGCTCGCGTCATCGTCCGGCACAATGCGGCGGCCCCGGAGGTTGACGTCCGAGCCGGTGGCGAACCCGTCTTCACCGACCTCGCCAATCCCAAGGAGGATTCGGCGGAGATCGACCCCGGCACGCTCAAAGCCGACGTTGTGTTGGCTGGCACCGACGATGTGGTAATCGGTCCGGCCTCGTTGAAGGTGGCTGAAGGCACCACCACGATCGTTTACGCGTGGGGGTCGGCCGAGGACGACAACCTTGAGCTCGCCGTTCAGACCATCAGTGGCATGCACGGCTCGCCCAATAGCGTTCCGGGAGGCACCGGAGGTCAGGCCGCCAGCTCTGCCGCTGCGCCGCTGTGGGCATCCCTGGTAGCGGTGGCAGCGCTTGGTGCAGCTGCATCCGGCTGGCAGCTATACCGCCGCCGGGCGTCCATGGTGCGGTGATCACTGATGTCGGGGCAGCAGGGCGGTCGGCGATGGCTGACCGCCCTGCTCGTTTCATGTCTCGTGGTGATGTTCGCCGGATGGCAGCTGGCAGTCGCGACAAACAGCGCCGGCGGACAGATTCCACCGGGGGCACATGCATCCGTGCCCACGCGCGAGGCGTACGGTCGGTCGCCGATTGCTTCACCCGCTGAGCGCGACGCCGGGATCAGCCGTGACCCCGCACCCCTGTCGGGGTCGCCCAAGCGTGCAGCAACTCAATCCCGAGCCGACAAAGGCGAGCCCGGGCCGCCACAGATGCTGGCCATCCCACGTCTTGACCTGAAGATGCCGATCACGGCCGTGACGGTCGATGACACCGGCGCCATGGCGTTGCCGACTCGGCCCACTGAAATCGGCTGGTACGCGTACGGGCCTAGACCAGGCTCCGCCCGCGGATCCGCCGTCCTCGGCGGTCATGTCGACAGCCGCGAGTACGGCGTGGGACCGCTGGTCACATTGAAGCAGCTGCGCCGGGGCGACGACATCGTCATCACGACCAATAAGGGCACCGAGCGATTTCGAGTAAGCACTGTCCGACAGATCGGCAAGCGAGACCTCGAATTGGGCGAAGTGTTCACGCGAGAAGGGAAGCCGCTGTTGCGGATCCTCACCTGCGGTGGCACCTACCGCCGATCAGGTGGCTACCAGGCGAATGTTGTCGTGACTGCGAGGCCCGTGTGACGCACTCCTCTTACGCGACCGGGGGACGCGCCGCCGTGGAGTGGTCTTCTACGGCAGGCCGGAATTATTGCGGTCGGATTGTTGCCGTGCCGGGCCGCGTTAGGGTGATTGCCGTGGTCGACGACGCGCATCTCGAGCCGGAGGTGGTCGGCGAACATACCGATTGGCGCGCGGCCACTGAAGCCCAGCTCAGCATGGGCTTCGCCCGGGGCGACGAAGCCTGTTTGCAGGAGGTATTTCGTCGCCTGGCGCCATTGATCTACACGATTGCCTATCGCGCACTCGACAGCTCAACTGACGGTGAGGAGATCACGCAGGACGTCTTTGTGAGCGCTTGGCGTGCCCGCGACAACTATCAGGTGGAAAAAGGAAGCCTGTCTGGCTGGCTGATCGGCATTACGCGTCACCGCATTGCCGACCGGCAGCGGGCCCGCGGCCGGGACCTGCGGCTCGTTCATGCTGTGACCAACACCAGCGACGTCCAAGGGCAACCTGAGACTCTTTCGACATTGGTTGATCGCATCGTGCTCACCGAGGAGATTGGCCGACTCCCCCATCCACGCGGCACGATCCTCCAGCTCGCCTTCTGGGAAGGACGCAGCTACCCGCAGATCGCTGAGCAACTCGAGCTCCCACTGGGAACGGTGAAGAGCCACGCCCGGCGCGCCCTGCACCACCTGCGTAGCCAACTGACGGAGGTGACCTCATGGCCCACCTGAGCCCTGACCGGCTGGCCGACAGTGCACTGGGCATCGACGATCCGCTGACCGCGGCCGAGCAGAATCACCTAGTCAGCTGCGCCGAGTGCCGTAATGAACTTGGGGAACTGAGCCGGATCGCCAACCTCGGCCGCCAGCCTGAGCACGTCACCCCCCAGCTCGTGCCAACAGATGCCATATGGCAGTCCGTTCAAGCTCAACTCGCCGGTCAGCCGAATGCTCCTGCGCCAACCGAGACTTCTGCCGAGCCGCCGCCATCCCCGCCGACGATCGCCGAACAGCGCCGAACTCCGAGACGGCGATCGTGGTTCGTGGTGGCCGCCGCGGCGGTATTGGGGCTCATCATCGGCGCCGGCATCACCACTGTCGCCGTCCGCGACAGGGTGGAGGTCACCTCGAGCGCTGCTCTGGAGGCGCTGCCAGGACAGACCGGACAAGGCACCGCCGAGCTCCTTCGCGATCGGGGGCGTCCTGAACTGAGGGTGCAGATCGACGCCCCTCCCAGCCCGGATCGCTACCGAGAGGTGTGGCTGATCAACACCGACGGCCAGCGCATGTATCCCTTGGGAGTGCTGCCCGACGACGGACGAGCTACCTACCCGCTGCCACCGGCGCTCGCCGGGCGGCTCCAAGGCTTCAACATCGTCGACGTGTCGATAGAGCCGTACGACGGCAATCCGGCCCACTCCCGCGAGAGCCAGGTCCGCGGAGTCCTTCCCGCTTAGCGCGGGCTTCGAAGAACCAGTGCGACCGGCGAGCGGCTCACATCGTGCGCGAGGAGGCGCCAAAATCACAGCAGATCGTTGATCACTATCGACTGCTCGCGGGAAGGGCCGACCCCAATGCCGGAGATCCGGGCGCCGCAGAGCTCTTCGAGCCGGCTCACGTACACCTGGGTGTTCTTGGGCAGATCGTCGAAGTCCCGGCAGCCGCTGATGTCCTCAGTCCACCCGTCCAACTCTTCATATATCGGGACAGCGTGGTGAAACTCCGACTGAGTGAGCGGCATGTTGTCATGGCGAATGCCGTTCACCTGATAGCCGACGCAGACCGGGATCTTCTCCCAACCGGTCAGTACGTCGAGCTTGGTCAAGAAGATGTCGGTGAACGCGTTGGCCCGGGCCGCCGTCTGAACCACCAGCGCGTCAAACCAGCCACAGCGACGCTTGCGTCCAGTGGTGGTTCCGAACTCGACACCGGCCTCCCGCAACTTGTCGCCGGCTGAGTCGAGCAGTTCGGTCGGCATCGGTCCCTCGCCGACCCGCGTGGTGTAGGCCTTCGCGATCCCCACAACCCTGTCGATACGGGTAGGGCCCACCCCGGTACCCACGCACGCACCACCGGCAACGGGGTTGGATGAGGTGACGTAGGGATAGGTTCCATGATCAACATCTAGATGGTGCGCTTGGGCACCCTCGAACAGCACCACCTTTCCGGCGTCGAGCGCTTGATTGAGCAGCGCGCTGACATCGACGACGTGCGGTCTGATCCGCTCCGCATGAGAGAGCAGGTGCTCAGATATCTCCGCCGGATCGATCTGCCGCCGGTTGTAGACCTTGACCAGCAGATGATTCTTCTGCTCGAGGGCCGCCTCGACCTTCTTGCGAAGGATCGACTCATCGAACAGATCCTGAATGCGCAAGCCGATCCGGTTGACCTTATCCGCGTACGCAGGGCCGACGCCGCGTCCGGTGGTACCGATCCGGGCCTTGCCGAGAAAACGTTCGGTGACCTTGTCGATGACTTGGTGATAGGAGGTGATGATGTGGGCGTTTGCGGAAATGACCATGTGCGAGGCGTCCACGCCGCGTGCCGCCAGACCTTCGATCTCGCTGAACAGCACATCGAGGTCGACAACGACTCCATTGCCGATCACAGGAACACAATTGGGGTTCAGGATGCCCGAGGGCAGCAGGTGCAAGGCGTAGCGCTCGCCGCCGACTACCACTGTGTGGCCGGCATTGTTGCCACCTGAATATCGGACGCAGTAGTCGACGCGATCACCGAGCTGGTCGGTCGCCTTACCCTTGCCTTCGTCGCCCCACTGGGCCCCCACTACCACAATCGCCGGCATGTGATCGCCGTCCCTTCTAGTTCTCTACTGCGTAGAGAAACCGAAGCCCCTGGGCATTCGCCACAGGGACTCTTGCGACGTAACTCTACCGAACCTC
>DATEWO010000106.1:0-11020 GCA_035257925.1 Propionibacteriaceae bacterium
CTGCGATGGTGGTGGTTCGGCCCGTCGGTGGACAGGGACGAGCTGACCCGCGAGTTGACCGCGATGGCCGACGCCGGGTTTGGCGGGGTCGAGGTGGCCTACGTCTACCCGCTGGGACCAGCGACCACGGCGTTCATGTCGGACGCCTTTCTCGCCCACCTGCGCTTTGCGGCCGACCGAGCTCGCGAGTTGGGTCTTCGATTCGACCTGACGTTGGGGAGCGGCTGGTCCTTCGGTGGACCGCACATCACCGACGAGCTGGCCGCGCGCCGGCTGCATTGGGAGCGGAGCGAGATCTCCCCTGGACCACTAGAGATTCCTGTGGTCTCGCCATGGCCGGGTGACCAGCTGGTCGCCGCCTATATCGGGGCAGGCTCGATCCAGGAGCAGCCGGAGTCCTACCATCAGCTCCCTGTCGTCGACGACATGATCAAGATCCCCGACGGAGATGGCACCCGGCAAGTGCTGCTGGCGTACGCGCGGCGGACCGGTCAGAACGTGAAGCGAGCTGCAGTTGGGTCCGAGGGCCCGGTGCTCGATCACTACAGCGCGGCAGCTGTGAAGGCCCACCTGAGGTGGGCCGGGGATCGGATGCTCGACGCCGTGCCGGCCGACCTGGTCGGCTCCGTGTTTTGCGACAGCCTCGAGGTGTATGAGGCGGACTGGACCCTGGTCTTGCCGGAGGAGTTCGCCCGGCGATGCGGCTACCCGCTCGTCCCCGTGCTGTACCGGCTCGCGGTCGACGGGCCGGGCGCTGCACGGGTGCGTGCTGATTACCATCGCACCCTGGTCGAGTTGTTCCAGGAGAACTTCGTCGCGGTGGTGCAGCGCTGGGCGGCCAGCCGCGGGGTGCCCTTTCGGATACAGAGTTACGGGACGCCACCGGCGACCATCAGCAGCTACCGGTTCGCCGACATGTTCGAGGGCGAGGGGTGGGGCTGGAAGGAGATCACTCAGACCCGCTGGGCGTCCTCAGCCGGGCACATCTACGGCCGTGATGTCGTGTCGGCAGAGATCTGGACCTGGGTGCACTCGCCCTCCTTCCGCGCCACCCCGCTGGATCTGAAGGGCGAGGCGCACGAGCACCTGCTCAATGGGATCAACCAGCTCGTCGGGCACGGCTGGCCGTACTCACCAGCAGACGCGCCTGGACTGGGCTGGTTCTTCTACGCTTCCGGGGCGATCGATGATCGCAACCCGTGGTGGCCGGTTATGGCACGGCTCAACGCCTACCTGAGCCGATTGTGCTGGCTGCTCCGGCAGGGTGAGCCGGTCGCTGATGTCGCCATCTATGTGCCCAACGAGGATCTGTTCGCAGTGATGGGCCGGGAGGTCGGTGGCTCACTCGACACCTGGCGAGAAGCAAGCCGGCGGATCGCCGCTGAGATACCGGCGACCATCCGGCTGGCCGGACTGGACTACGACTTGATCGACGACGAGGCGCTCGCGATCACTCCGCCGGACCGGTACCGGGTGGTGATCGTGCCGGCCACGACCATGATCGTGGACGCGACCGCGACCTGGCTGACGAAGGTGCCCGCAGCGGGCGGCTCGGTGATCATGATCAACTCGACCGTACAGGTGCCCGGTGCGGTGACTGCGGTGGGCCCGGACCTGGCCGACGAGCTCGCCGCAGCTGTCGATCCCGATCTTGAGATAACGCCCAGGACGGCAGACATCGGCTTCGTGCATCGCCGGTCCGCCGCGGCGGACATCTATCTGCTGGCCAATACCGGGCCGCAGTACCGTACGTTCCGGATCACGGCACGCGGGAACTCCGGTGGCTATGAGGAATGGGATGCCACCTCGGGGAAGGTGGTACGCGCTGGGCCGGCAGCCGACGGCATTGAAGTAGCTCTGCATCCCTACCAGGCAACGGTGATCATCATGATCGGCGGCGAACCTGCCGGCCAGGCCGAGCGGTACCGACTGCCCGATCCCACCGCAGCCGAGCAGCTTCGACGGCTCCACTTGGGCGAGCCTTGGCAGGTCGCATTCGGCGATGAGCCGGCGCAGCCGGTGCATCTTCCGCACGTGTGGGAAGACCAACCCGACCGGCGGCACTATTCAGGCTCCGCGACCTACACCACCACCTGCGACCTCGGCGACTTCCGGACAGGGACCATTGGGGTGATCGACTTCGGCGACTGCTCAGCGATCGACGCTCCGGTCGCTGGCAACGGTGCCGACCTGGTCGGCCCGTCCTATCGAGTCGGGGTGACTGGGCCTGTCGGCGAGATTGCCCAAGTCCGAGTGAACGGGATCGACTGCGGTATTGCCTGGGCCCCGCCGTACCGAATCGACATTACTGATGCGGCACGCAGCGGCCGGAACGACATAGAGATCACCGTCAGCAATACCGCGGCCAACGCGCTAGCGGCAGACCAGCACATCATCGAGCTGGCGGCGCAGAGCGAAGCTCGTTACGGGCGGAGATTCCGGATGCAGGATTTGGATCGAGCTATGGAGTCCGTACGGTCCGGCTTGCTTGGCGTCCCGACCATCGTCTTGAGCAGCTCAGGGGCGCAGAACTAGATGGTCCTCACTTCGCGGTATTTGCATGCACTCCGCGGGAGCCGAACTAAACCGGAGTGCCAGTACCTATAGCGAAGCGCGGGCGGGAGGTGATCACGAGCCTCCTGGCCGGACTGGGAAGCACCACGATAGGCTGCCCCGAAAGCGTTTTCTCAGTTTCTGTAACGGAGTTGCCCATGTCATCCCTCCAGCTCGATCCTGACCGTGCTCTCCCGTTCCCCGCAGAACAGCGGAGCCTCGCCAGGGAAATCTATGGCGAGACGAAGGAGTTGCCCCTGATCTGCATGCACGGGCACGTGGAAGCCGAGGTGTTCGCCGATGACATACCGTTCGCCGACCCTGCGCAGCTGCTGATCGTTCCTGATCATTACGTATTCCGGATGCTGGCCTCCCAGGGCATCGAGCCTGCTCAGGTCGGGGTGCCGCGGCTCGATGAGGGTTCAGTCGAGAATGACTCTCGGAAGATCTGGCGCACCTTTTGCGAGAACTGGAAACTTTTCCGCGGCACGCCCTCGCGCTACTGGCTGGAACACGAGCTTGTCGACGTATTCGGGGTCGATCTAGTCCCAAGCGCCGACACAGCCGACGCCATCTATGACCAGATCGCCGCTTGCGTGGCCGACCCCGAGTTCCGTCCGCGGGCACTGCTCGACCGCTTCAACATTGAGATCATCTCCACGACGGACTCTGCTACTTCGGACCTGCGGCACCACGCGAAGCTTGCCGCCGATGGTCTCGGCGAACGCGTTTTGCCAACGTTCCGGCCCGACGCCCTGGCCTATCTCGATCGACCGACATGGCGCGCCGACGTCGAGGAGCTGGCGAAGCTCACTGGGATCGACACGACGACGTACGACGGCTTTCTCGACGCTCTACGTTCGCGCCGTGCCGCCTTCGTCGAAGCAGGCGCCCGGGCCACCGATCACGGCCACTTGCTGGCCGACACCACACCGATGGAAGTAGGTGCATCCCGCGGGCTGTACTCCCGCATTCTTGGCGGGGCACAGCCGAGCCAGGCCGAAGTCGACGCGTTCGCCGCGAACATGCTCTACCAGATGGCTGAGATGTCCTGCGAGGACGGCCTAGTGATGCAGATCCACCCCGGCGTGCTACGCGACCACAACAGCACTGTCTGGAAAACGTATGGGTCGGACAAGGGCTACGACATTCCCATTCAGACCGAGTTCACACGTGCCCTGCGACCGATGCTGGACCGGTTCGGCACCGACCCCCGGTTTCACCTCATCCTCTTCACCGTCGACGAGACGGTGTACAGCCGAGAACTGGCTCCCATCGCCGGCACCTACCCGTCAGTCCGATTGGGTGCGCCGTGGTGGTTCCTGGACTCCCCTGAGGGCATGCGCCGGTTCCGGGAGTCCGCCGTCGAGACTGCCGGCTTCTACAACACCTCCGGCTTTGTGGACGACACGCGGGCCTACGCGTCCATACCGGCTCGCCACGACCTCTTTCGTCGCGTCGACGCGGGATATCTCGCGCGCCTGGTCCTGGAGCATCGGCTCAGTATGGCCGAGGCAGTCGAGACCGCCATCGATCTGACCTACAACCTGCCCAAGGAGTCCTACCCACGTCCGGATGCGCGCTGAGCCAAATGCGTGCTGAGCCTGTCGAAGCGCAGGTCTGGTGAGTGCAATGTGCTCTGAGCCCGTGGATATGTGCCCTGAGCCTGTCGAAGGGCACTCGAGCTCAGGAACATCCACAGGGCGACTTGTCCACAACCTTCGCCCACGGTCTTGCCGTTTCATGGGCGCATCAGCAAGATCACGGGATGCCGTGGATCTACATTCTTCGTTGCGCTGACGACTCGTTCTACGTCGGCAGCGCGCGTGATCTTGAATCGCGCTTGCAGCAGCATGCGATCGGTTGTGCGGATGGGTACACGAAGAGTCGTCGACCAGTGGCACTTGCCTGGGCTCAAGAGTGCGAACACGTTGAGGACGCGTACGTGCTTGAACAGAAGATCAAGGGATGGCGGCGGGAGAAGAAGCTTGCGTTGATCAACGGTCGCTTCAGCGACCTCCCTCGGTTATCACGTTCCGGGTCGCATCGGCCGCCAGAACGCTCGTCCTAGTCGCCTGGCGTGGATTAGGCCCTTCGACAGGCTCAGGGCGCATATCGACAGGCTCTAGGCGCAAGCTTGCGGGTGCCCTTCGACAGGCTGAGGGCACAGACCGACAGGCAGCGTCCGCTATGCGCGCTGAGCCTGTCGAAGCGGCGCGCTTTTGGTGCCCTTCGACAAGCTCAGGGCACATTCCGTCGGCCTACTGCGCGTAGCGGGCGAACGGCGCCAGATGCTTCACGAAGTGGTCCGCGATGATGCGGTAGTGCTCCTCTTCGTTGTCGTTCCAGACGTGGTACATCCGCGTCCCGAACTCCTCCAGGATCGCTCCGTAGCCGACGTGCAGGACCTGCCGGGAGTCGACGCGGTCCATTAGTTGAGAGACCTCGTCATCGGTCGGATCGGTAGGGATTCTGGTCGGATCGCAGGAGAGGTGGTAGCTCTTGCGATTCGCTTCGAAGCTGTCGAGGGCGAGCGTAAGGACCTCTCGCATCAGATCGGGATCGTTGTTCGCGATCACCCGCAGGGCCTCTGCCCAGCTGGTGCCCGCCGTCTTGAGATGCACTTGACCCTGCGTTGCCTCGGCAATCAGGGGATAGGTGGAGTACTTGTCCGAGCCGGAATGGAGGGACAGCTTGTACGGGCCGAGCGCCCGGGCCAGCTCGGCGTGAATCTCGAAGTCACGCTGCAACTCGTCGATGTCGCCGATGTACTCGACACCCTTCTCGAACCGCCCCACGAAACGCGGTGCAAACGAGACAAACTCCATCCCGAGGCGCTGCAACTCGCTGACTACGACGACGTGCTCAGCCGGCTTGGTTGGATAGTCGGTCTCGTCAACGGCGAACTCGACCTCGCAGTCGATGCCCTTGTCCATGAGTCGCCGATACATGGCCATCGCGTGGGCCAGCGATGGTCCGTACTTCGCCATGGCGCGAAGGACCGATTCTTCGTCGAGCTCGATCGCCTCGTGCTCGAGGTCGATGCGTTGCCCGGCGTACCTCTTGGTGAACGTCGCGAGGTCCGAATCCAGACCGTCCCAGTCGAGCGCCGCCACCTTTTGCCGGATCGTGGCCGGGTCGGCATGTTCCGCCTCGGGATCGACTTCCGCCTTGGGATCCAGGGTGTAGAACACGAAACCAGCAGCCACCGTGTCGTCGATGTCCTCGAGTTGCTCCAGATGATCGGCGTCACCACCGACTGGCTTGGACCAGCCTGCCTGGAAGGCGCCCCAGGTCGCATCGTCGAGTACGTTGCGCGGGGTTCGGCGGCAGCGCCCCATCTCCCTAATGGACTGCTGGGCGAAGACGGGGTTGATTGCCGCGCCGACCGCCTTCAACGCGCGCACGTGGCCGGGTGTGGCCAATCCCAGCCGGTCGCCGCATCCAGCTGACGTATGCAAGCCAAAGCGTGACGGCTTCAGCCAGGGCAGCGCGGACCGCAGCGCCAGGGCATTCTCCGGCGTGGTCTCTGCGACGAAGCGAAACGTGCCATCGGTGCTTTCCGCAGTCCCGACGAAGCCGCGAAATGCTGACTCGTCATCAGCCAAAGCCACCAGCCGTTTGACACCGTCCACTGACCGTTCCAGCCAGTAGGTGACGCCCCCATGGGAGACCTGTGACTCCGGGTAGGCGCGATCTCCGAGTGCGGGAGCGGAGGGGCCTAGCTCATCGGGTTGAACGCTCATAACATCAACCTAGCAGAAAACGCTTTCTCTCTTCCCTGGGTCTAAGGTCGGAAGAGATGACAAGCTCGATGGGTCGGCGCCTCGCCGTGAACCCCATTCCGTACTGGAGTCGGGGCGGTCGGATCGACAAGTCGCCGGCCGTGTTCGATGAAGCTTTCGCGGACTTCGCTCAGATCGGTTTCACCGCGGTCAAGGCAGACGTACCCGACGGCATGAACGCCGCGGACTACCTGGACTGGATCGGAAGTTACGGTCTCGCGCCAGCCCTCAGCCTGTTCAACTCACCATTCGACGAGACAATCGACATCACCGAAGAGGTCGAGCGGGCCAAGAACTTCGCGGCCACGCAGGTAGAGCTCGGTCTCGACCGGACCATGATCTCCTCGATGGCCATCCCCGGCCGGATGGCCCGACCGGCGGTGGGCGCGGACTTCAATCCTGACCGGCTGCGCCTGGCTATCGAAAACTGCGGGATCATCTGCGAAGTGCTGCAGTCCGAGGGCCTTCGCCCGCTGCACCACTCCCACGTGGGAGGGGTGTTCGAGACCGAACAGGAGATCACCACCCTGCTGGACGAGCTGGGTCCGGACGTGATCGGCTTCGGTCCCGATACCGGCCACCTCCGCTGGGCCGGGATCGAGCCTGCCGCGTTCATCGGGCGCTATGCAGACAGGTTGGGCGGCATTCACATCAAGGACGTCTTCCCCGACCACCTCGCTGCCGAGCAGAGTGCACCGAGGTCGTACCACGACTTGACGGCGACCAAGCGGTTGTGGTGCGAGCCGGGCCTCGGAGTCGTCGACTTCGACGCCGTGCTAGCGGCGCTGCCGGACGACTACGACGGCGACTTCATGATCGAAATCGACGAGCCGAGCGTCGACTCCCGGTTCGAGTCGCATCGGATCTCCTACGAATGGGCGCGCCACCACCTCCCGGTCAGCAGTTGATTCAGCTCGATTTCATGGCGATGGAGACAAGGCTTCGGCAAGAAAGGCCCACGCTTCGTCCTGCATGGTGGCGTCAAAGGCGTGTCCGCCTGGGGTAAAGGACCCGCGGTAACGCAGGGTGCCGGCATGCAGACGGCCTAGCTGATCATGAGCGTCCTGCATCCCGGCGCGCGGAAAGAGCTCGTCATCGGTCCGGTATTGGACCAGGAACCGAGCCGTCCCCAGCGTGGTCACATCAGGCCAGTCCATCAGCGACCACAGCCCGGGTACGTGGAGCAGCCAGGAATGCGTGTCCAGCTCGTACGGCACCAGTGAGGCGAAAGTGGCCATCATGCAACTCACCACACACGCCGTAATCCGGTGATCCAAGGCCGCGAGCAGCAGGCTGCGGCCGCCTCCACCAGAGAAACCAAATGTTCCCAGATGCGCAGGATCAGTTCCTTCCGCAGTTGCCAGGACCCCGAACGCCACCAGGTCGTCGTACAGCACGGCACCGGCGAAGGTCTGGCCCAGCGCACCGGCAGCCTTGGCCAGGGTGTCTTCATGCAATGCCGACGCAAGATCAAACTGTTCATCTGCGGTGGGATAGACACCCTCCTGCTGCCAGAGGGCATATTGAGCAGTCAGCAGCGCGGCCAACCGAGGTGTAGGACGGGAGAGGTCGAATCGCCGACTCCCCCACGAGAACGTGTCGTGCACCAGGACGGAATAACCCTGACGAGCCAACTCGTTCGCCGGGGCGCGACCGGAGTAGTAGGCGTCGCGAAGCCAGTCCGCGCGCGGGCTGGAGCCGGCACCGAGGTCGACCAGCTGCTCAGCCCCCACAGATCGGACGCCGCCGTGACAGTGCATGCCGATGATGCCGGGCAGGCTGCGCCGTACGCCTGCTGGACGCAGTAGCCAACCGGTCGTGTCCGGCCCGTAGCCAACCGACCAGCGCAGTCGGCGGATCAGGACCCCGTTTAGGTGCTTCCGGCCCTCCTCAAACACAGTCGGCCGGTCAGGAGGCCGGCGCAAGCCGAGTACCCGGGCCAAGGCTGTGCCCGCCGCGTCCGCTCCCACGTATGGCTCAGCCGATCGCACTGCGGCCGGCCAGTCCTCATAGCCAGCGATGGGATTCGGACGCTCGGCGCGCGACTGCTCAGACGCAGCGGTCAGCGGACGGCCTCGCTGAGCCGGACTGGCCCCGTGCTGCCGCGACGCTCGATCCTGGGTCGGAAGAAGATGGCGTGGCCGGGTGCGCGGCCGTTCAGCAGGTCCCACATCCGATGCCAGGCCTGCTCACCGAGTTCCGTGCCGGGAACGGATGCGGTCGTCAAAGGTGGGGTGATATAGCGAGCAAAGGGGATGTCGTCGAATCCCACCACAGAGATGTGCCCTGGCACGCTCACGCCTCGTTCGCTGAGGGCGCCCATCAGGCCCATCGCCACGAGATCGTTGAATGCCAGCACCCCGGTCGCGTTGGTGGCGAGAACCCGCTCTGCGGCTTCGTAGCCGTCGGTGAAGGTGACGCCGCAGGGAAGAATCTGGATTCCTACGTCCGGATGATCATCGTGATAGCCGTGGATCGCCTCGATGCGACGAGCGTTCGATACGCTCTGCGGCACACCGGCGAGGTAAACGAGCGCCCGGTGACCGTAGCCGTACAGCAAATCGATCAGTTCCCCCAGCGCCGTCTTGTGGTCGGCAGCGACCACTGGCGTACTGACCGATCCTGCGTCACGGTTCACCAGCACAACTGGCTTGAGTTCTTCCAGGAGTGGTTGGAGATCCGCCTCGGCCATTCGCGGCGCGCACAACACAATGCCGTCGCAGCGCCTTCGCGTCTCGACCGCGAGGAGCTTTTCCTCGGCGACCGACTCCGCGGAGTCGGCGATCAAGATGTGATAGCCATCGCGCGCAGCAGCGCGGCTCAAACCTCGCAACACACCGTGAAAGCTCGGGTTCTCAAGGTCGGGCACGACAACCGCAATGGTGTTCGTCTTGCCGAGGACCAGGCTGCGGGCGAGCGGGCTAGCTGAGTAGTTGAGTTCCGCCGCCGCGGCACGGACCTTCTCAGCCATCGCCTCATCGACAGACGGGTTACCGTTCATCACCCGGGAGACCGTGGCTAAGGAGACGCCGGCGCGGCGTGCCACGTCGGCGATGGTCCGCGATCGATTGTTAGGTGACGTTGCCACGTCGGTCCGTTCTCCTCGGTCTAGTTGCGATGGCTATCGATGAACCTATGGTGTACCTTTCTGAAAGCGTTTTCTAGTCCATTCAAACCGATTGCAACGAAGTCCACGGATGGGAACCATTTCCAGCTCAGCAAACCGCCTCGTTCTGGTCGGCGTCCGCGGGTACGGGCAGGTCCACGCCGAGCGGATCGCTCGGCTCGCCGATCAGGGCCTCGTCGAACTGGTCGCGGCCGTCGATCCGGGAGTCGTGCTGGATCCGCCGACGATCTACGGCGTGGACCTGTACGCCGATCTGACCGACGCACTCACTGCAGTCGGTCCAGTGGACGTGGTGGTTATCGCAGCGCCCATCGGCGATCACTTCAGACTTGCTGAGATCGCACTCACCTCTGGTGCTGACGTCTATTTGGAGAAGCCGCCAGTGGCCTCCATGGACGACTTCATCACCCTGCTCGCGACCGAACAGAAGACAGGGCACGTGGTTCAGGTGGGTTTCCAGAGCCTCGGCTCACAGGCCCTGCAGATGCTGCAGACCGATGACTTCGGTATCGGCTCGGTGGTCAGAGTCAGCGCGATGGGCGCATGGTCGCGGCCTATCAGCTACTGGAGCCGTTCACCCTGGGCGGGCCGTCGCAGCCTGCACGGCCGAGCAGTTAGTGACGGGGTGGTCACCAACCCGCTGGCCCACGCAACGGCCACGGCGCTGGCGGTCATCGGCTGCCGCCGGCTTGAAGATGTCGAATCGGTGGAGACCGATCTCTATCGGGCCAACGCCATCGAGAGCGACGACACCTCGGTGGTTCGGATTCGTACCACCCGAAGACTCCAAGTGACGTCCGCCCTCACCTTGTGTGCACCTGATCAGCGCGAGCCGTACGTACAGATCCAAGGCACGCTCGGCCGCGCCACCTTTGCCTACACCGCTGATCGCGTGGAGGTCGAGACAGAGCATCAGAACCGCACAGAGATCACAACACGCGTGGACCTGCTCGAGAACCTGTTGGACCACCGCCGGAATGGAACGCCCCTGCTCGTGCCGCTGGTCAGTACTGGTGCGTTCATGCGGGTGCTGGCCGCAGTTGCGGAGGCCGACGAACCGGTCCGGGTCGATCCTCGGGCCATCCAATGGGAAGGCGAGGGCCAGGACCGGCAGGCAATCGTCGACAATGTCACACATTGGGCGACGCAGGCCGCACTGAGCGGGCAGACCTTCGTCGAACTCGGTGTGCCTTGGGCTCACCCCCAACGAGACCAGGTGCTCGTTCGGGCCAGCATCGCCGGAGACGAGGTTGCGCTTTACCGCGACGGGCAAGGCACCATTCCTACCTCAAGCCCCCGGCCGTATCTGCATCCGGTGCGAACGCGGACAGGAGTGGTGGTGTCGGCCCACCATCCCGCCGACCATGACTGGCACAACGGTGTCGGCATGGCCATACCCGATGTGAACGGCACACACTTCTGGGGTGGTGGCACTTATGTCCACGGGCAGGGATACGTACTGCTCGACAATCATGGCGCCATCGCCGGTGAGCCGCCCCGGGTGGACGACGACGCGTTCACCCAAGAGCTGCAGTGGATGGGCCACGACGGATCG
>DATEWO010000107.1:0-2068 GCA_035257925.1 Propionibacteriaceae bacterium
GACGGAATCCATTCACTCGCCTCGACTATGCACGGAGAGGCACCTCTCGGCCCTTAGTCAAGCTGATGCTCCGGAGTTCCTGAGGCCCGTGCGCTTGGGAGACCGACCTGGCAGAGTGCGCGACATGGATCTCATTTGGGAGCAGGTCGTCGTCGACGCTCACGATCCGGTCGCGCTTGGTCGATGGTGGGCCGAGGCCTTGGGCTGGGTTGTCGTGGGCGACGCCGCGGACGAGTTCGAGATCAGGCCGACTCAGGATCGAGTGCCTGGCCTGTTGTTCGTGCCGGTTCCGGAGGAGAAGGCAGGCAAGAACAGACTCCATCCTGACTTCCGTCCGGTCGATCAAACCGCAGAAGTCGAACGTCTCCTTTCCCTCGGTGCTCGGCGGGCCGATGTCGGGCAGGGTGACGCGTCGTGGGTGGTACTCGCCGATCCTGAAGGCAATGAGTTCTGCATCCTTCGTGGACGGGTTCGGCCCGATTCCTAGAAGCCGGCGACAAGAACCATTCCTACGCCATGTCGCAGATCGTTGCTGACCGTCGCGGCCGGAGGCTTCGCTTTGGCTAGTCCTCGTCGTTTTCCCAGGTGTAGACGGGCCGCGTGAGCTGAGACGATTCCATGAGGGGCGCTTGTCGAACATACCCGGCGGGAGGTGAAGGTGATGTCGGACGGTGGACCTGAGTCGCTTGATGCAAGGCGTACTGCCGTTGATCAACGCCCTGAGGCTGACCGGACAAATGCGTTGCATGAGCGGCTGTTCGGCGATGCTTTGGGTGCATTGGAGCTTTACACCATTTATCTTGGCGAGCGACTCGGGCTTTATCGGGCGCTCGCAGAGAGCGGTCCGGCCACCTCGTCGCAGCTGGCGGCACGCACTGGAACTAGTGAGCGGTACGTGCGGGAGTGGCTTGAGCAGCACGCCGTGAGTGATTTGCTCGCGGTCGACGACCCGCGGGCGGAACCGCTCGCACGCCGGTACTGGTTGCCTCCTGAGCACATTGCCGTCCTTGCAAACCCCGATGATGTTCGATACGCGGCCTACAGCGGCGTTGATATCGTCCGCGCCGGTCGCTGGCTTCCCCAGCTCGTGGAGGCGTTTCGCGCTGGAAACGCGCCATCGCCCTTGCCGTGGGAGCCCGAGGGCCGGGCGGAGCCAAACCGGAGTCGGTTCATCAATTTGCTTGGCACGGAATGGCTCCCTGCGATTGTCGACGTCGACCTGCGGCTTCGTGCTGAACCGCCGGCGCGGGTCCTCGACGTGGCGTGCGGCACCGGCTGGTCGAGCATCGCTATGGCCCAGGCGTACTCCAAGATCACCGTTGACGGCGTCGATTTGGACCACGATGCCATCAGTGCCGCTCGCTGGAACGCGGAGCGGGCTGGTGTTGCTGATCGAGTGAGGTTCTCGGTTACCGACGCCGCGGACCTCGGTGGAGCGGGAGCGTACGACCTGGTGACGATCCTTGAGGCCTTGCATGACATGTCTCGACCGGTTGATGCACTCAAGGCGGCCCGGCAGTTGATTTCGGAGGACGGAACCCTGCTCGTGGCCGACGGGCTGGTGGCCGAGGAGTTCACTGTGCCCGCCTCACCGCGGGAACGAACTGAGTACGGCTGGAGCGTGATCTCCTGCCTCCCCGGCGCGATGGGAGACCCGCAGACAGCGGCCACGGGAGCTGTCATGCGTCCCTCGGTGCTTCGTCAGTACGCCCTCGAGGCGGGCTTCGGCGAGGTGGAGGTTCTCCCGATACATACCGACTACTGGCGCTTCTACCGACTGCTCCGGTGAGGCGACCTGGGTCCCCTCGTAATGCCGGGTCGGTTTTGGCTAATTCACCAGGTCGGCGACTACGAATGTGTCACGACCTCAAAAGGCAGCAAGGACTAGTCGAAGGCCGGGTTGTCTCGGTTCGCGCTGGTCAGCCGTGATCGGCCCAGGAATTGGTTCATCCACCTGTGATGACTCTGCCCGCCGAGCCCGTGAAGCCACGACGCCACCGCCCGCAGGTGGGTCCCTATCGGGGCGGTGAATGCCTGGCGGCAGCCGCTCAACTGCGCAGTTGCGTGT
>DATEWO010000108.1:0-11547 GCA_035257925.1 Propionibacteriaceae bacterium
GCCACCTCCGGCTGCGGCTCAGGACGACATGCTTACCCAGCTTCAGAAGCTTGGAGAGCTCAAAGCAGCCGGAGTGCTGACCGAGGAAGAGTTCGCCGCCCAGAAGGCGAAGATTCTCGCTGGCTGAAGACGGGCGGGCGCAGTGGACAGTTTCGGGGATTTCTTCTGGCTGTTGGTGTGGGCCTTCGTTTTCGGCTGCTACCTGGT
Organism: Propionibacteriaceae bacterium; assembly: GCA_035257925.1. Classification (GTDB taxonomy): domain Bacteria; phylum Actinomycetota; class Actinomycetes; order Propionibacteriales; family Propionibacteriaceae; genus Microlunatus. Next base: position 208 of record DATEWO010000108.1, read on the forward strand.
AGTGCTGTTCCAGATCGTCCTCGATCTCTTCCGTGATCAGGATCTGAGCGGCTGGTGGAAAGCGGTGTGGCTCATCTTCTTGCTAGTCGCACCAATCCTGGGTGCGTTGATCTACGTGATCGCGCGGGGCAGTGGGATGGCAGAACGTCATCAGGCTGCGACGGGTCGTGGTCGGGAAACTGACACGTACGTACCGCCGCCGATCATCAGCATGTCCAACCCGGCCGATCAGATCTCCTCAGCGCAGACGCTGCTCGATCAGGGCGCGATCACCCAGGCGGAGTTCGACCAGCTGAAGCAGAAGGCGCTCGGGTAAGGGTCACCGCAGGCCGCCGGCTTGTCAGGTGGTCCGCGGGCGAAGCCCTCTTCGCATCACCAGCCGGGTTGGTGACCGGCGCACCACCTCGCGGAAGCCTGCTCGCTCATACAGACTCCGCGACCCGAAGAACATGAAGTCGTCATGACTGCGTTCTGGCTTGTCCACCGGATAGGCCTCGAGTGTCCGTACGCCCTGATCCCGCGCGTAGTCGATGGCGCCGCGCAGCAGCTTGTGTTGGTAACCATTGCCACGGTGGACCTTGGCGACGTAGGTACACACAATCGACCACACGGGCATGTCATCGACGGCCTTCATGATGCGCGAGCGCTCCAGCTTGGGGTAGTCCTCGCGCGGTCCGAGGCTGATCCACCCGACCGGCGAGCCGTCGGCATAACCGACGAGGCCCGGTACGACGCCAGAACGGACCAGGGTGTGCAGCTCGTCCTTGTTGCCGACGCCGGACGCCTGGCTGACACTGACCTTGCCGGCCTTGCGGTAATACATGCACCAGCAGCCACGCACGATCGAGCCACCCGGCAGGGTGAACAGCTCCTCAAGGTCGGCCCACGACTGGTTCGTCAACGGTCGTACCTCAAACATGGCTGGAGTTTAGAGCTGTTCGCGCGATGCCGACGCTGGCAGCTTGGGCAAAGTTTGTCAGCGATCACGTAAGGTGCGGACGTGAAGCCGTTCCTGATGCTCGGGATCCGGGCCGAAGATGTCGCCGCCGACGACGAGTACGCGGCCATTCTTCGCTGCACTGGTCTCGACGAAAGCCAGCTACAGCGCATCCGGATGGAGCAAATCGAGCTCGGCACTGTTGATCTTGACCAGTGGTCGGGAATCATTCTCGGCGGCGGACCCTTCCAGGCCAGCGATTCTGAGGACCTCAAGTCTGCGACCCAGCGGCGTGTTGAAGCCGAACTGAACGCCTTGTTCGATGTGGTTGTCGAGCGCGATTTCCCTTTCCTGGGTGCGTGCTACGGGATCGGAACCCTCGGCCGGCACCAAGGTGCCGTTGTCGACCGGACTTATGCCGAGCCGATCGGGGGGATTCGGGTCAAGGTCACCAGGGCCGGCCGAGAAGATCCCCTCTTCGAGCGCGCCGGAGCATCCTTTGGCGCGTACGCCGGTCACAAAGAGGCAATCAGCAAACTGCCGGCACATGCACTGACGCTCGCCTATTCGGAGCGCTGCCCGGTGCAAGCTTTTCGCATCGGCAGACGGGTATACGCGACTCAGTTCCACCCGGAGCTTGACCTGGACGGCCTGGCTACGCGAATCGAGGTCTACAAGTACGCCGGCTACTTCAAGCCCGAGGAGGCTGATGCCGTCCTGGCGGCGGCTCGAGCGAGCGGGGTTACCGAGGTTCCCAACATCCTGGAAAGGTTTGTGGAGCTCTTCGCCCGCAACTAGCGCTCGCCGCTGGTGCTACAGGTTGGTGATTCCGACGCCGAGGATCACTACGCCGATCATGAAAGCCATCGACGACGTCAGTGTTCGGCCGTTGCGAGCCAGCCAGTCGCGAGCGGCAATGAGCTTCGGCTCCATCCATCGTGGCGCTATCAGTGACGCGGTGATTGGTACGACGACGGTCGAGGTAGCGATCAGGGTGTAGACCGCTACCAGCACGGCAGCTTCGCCGGCCTTCACGGATGCGGCGTGCAGGGCAAGGCCTGCCGCGATCCCGAGGAGCAGCCCCTTCGGTCGGAAGTCGAGGAGCACGGCAATCCCGAAGGTAGCCAGCGCTCCGAATGAGTCGACTGCGGAAAGCCAGCGCGGCAACCCCGCCTGCTCCGAACCAGAGTCGCGTCGCAGGTTGACCGCACCGAGCACGATCAGCCCAGTTCCGATCAAGATCTCGAGTGCAGCGATAACCGGATCAGCGCCCCTACGAGGCGGCTCGGGAAGAGCCGAAGCGCCGAGCGTAAAGAGAATGATCACGGCCATCACCCCAGTAACCCACCCAACAAGAAAGGGGAGTGCGGTCCGGTTGCGATTGGGCGACAGCAAGATCAAGATCGTGACGGTGATCGGCACCGAGCTGAATGCGACTGCTACCGCGATCGGGAGCAACCCGCCGAGTGCCTGCAACATCCCGCTTGATCGTCCCCTCACCGTGCTCACTTTTCGACCACGCTATCGGACCTGAGCAGTTGCGATCGAAGATCCAATGATCGAGCTAGCGGCTAGCGAACGTGAGCAGCCCGTCTGATCGAAGATCGATTCGTGACCCGAAGCGACGGCTCACCTTGTCCAGAGTCTTTCGAAGCCAGCGGCCATCGCTGTCCGAAGCGCGATGCAGCCGCATCTGACGAGCCTGGAGAGGTGCCATGTACAGCTGGACAAGCTCGCCCGAAGCCGGATCCAACTGCGGGAGGTAGAGCAGACGAAGATCATCTCGGTACTGCTGGTGACCGCTGATGCCCTCGTAGTCGTCGACCAGATCACCACAGCCGTACAAGATCAGCTTCTGGCGGTAGATCTCGATAGGCCGCGGATGGTGGGAGGAGTGCCCATGCACAAGATCGACTCCACCGTCGATGAGCCGGTGTGCAAAGCGGATGTGGTCCGGCTCGACCCGATACCCCCAGTTCGAGCCCCAGTGTGCCGAAACGATTGCCAGGTCACCGGGCTCCCGTACGTCTCGCACCCGGCGGCACAGCTGATCGGCAGCAGCATGGTCGAGCGTGGGCACGAGATGTACCCCGGGACGATCTTGGGTGGCCGCCCAGTCGTACGGGATTCCGCTCGAAGGACTACCAAAGGCAAAGATCAGCACCCGTCCACCGGTCCTCTGGATCGGAACGACGGCTGGCGACCGGGCCTGGAGAAGAGACAGGCCGGCGCCGACGGTCTGAAGCCCGGACGCAGCGAGGACATCAAGAGTTTCCAGTAGGCCGCGGCGCCCGAAGTCGAGTACATGGTTGTTGGCCAGAACACACACGTCCGGCCGGACGGCGGACACCGCCTCGACGTTTGCCGGATTCATCCGGTAGTGGACGGCCTTGCCTGGGACATAGTCGTCACTGGTGGTGATGCTGGTCTCTAAGTTGATGATCCGGGCATCACAGCCGGCGTACTCGAGCAGCTCCAGGGCGTCTCCCCAGGGCCAGGACCAATCGACAGGTTGCGGAATGCTGCCGTTCGCCCTGATGGCGAGATCAATGTAAGTTCGGGCGTCGCGCACATGGTGCTCGTACAGCGTGGGGTCTCCCGGGTACGGCAGGATCTGGTCAACCCCGCGCCCGAGCATCACGTCACCGCTGAAAAACAGTGTCAGCGCATCCCGCGCTGACGTCGACGCGGCTTCGGGCATCGTTTCAGCGTAGAACCTCGGCGATGTCCAGCGTGCGGGGCCAGGCACACTGCCAGTCCGCCGATCATGGGAAACTGAGCTCGATGGATACCGTTCTCGTGACTGGCGGGACAGGACACCTTGGTAGAGATCTCGTCCCGCGGCTCAAGGGCTCATACCGCGTACGTGTGCTGGCACGTTCGCCAGGATCAGATCCCGATGTTGAGTGGATTCGCGGAGACCTCGCCACTGGCGAAGGCATCACCGAAGCGGTCGCCGGCAGCAAGACGGTGATCCATGCCGCGACGCTGTCGCCGGCGGCGCGGCGCGGCTACTTCGTCCCCAAGGATCTGTGGTCAAGTCCAGCCGAGGTCGATCGTGACGGTACGGCCCGGCTGCTAGAGAAGGCCGATGCGGCTGGGGTCGGTCACATGATCTATGTCTCCATTGTCGGAATCGACAAGCCTCGGGTCCCATACCTGAGACGCAAACTGGAGGCCGAATACCTCGTCCGTCAAGGTCCGATCCCTTGGTCGATCGCCCGAGCGACCCAATTCCATTGGTTGCTTGACCGCATGTTCAACAAGATGGCACTGCTCCCGATGGTGCCGTTGCCAGACGTGAAGGTCGAGCCGGTGGATACCGGCGAGTTCGCGGACTATCTCGTCGGATCCGTCGACATTGCGCCGGTCGGCCGACTTGCCGACTTCGGCGGCCCAGAAGTCCTCAGCTTCTCCGAGGCCTTCGACCGGTGGCGGCAAGTTCGGCAGCGTCTTGTTCGCACGATGCGGATCCCGCTGCCGCCGGCGGTCAGCAATGCGGCCACGGCGATGTCGATCAGCGATCCAGACAGCAGGCGCGGGACGATCCCCTGGATGGACTGGTTGCGTACCCACCCGCCGGAGTGACCGAGATGCGCTACGGGCACGTCGCACCGCCAGACTTGAGGCCAAGCCGCCGGTAGCGTGTCAGCGTGGTGAACGCGCAAACGAACGCAGGGACGCGCGCCGGACTCGTGCTTCCGACGCTGGCAGCTGCTCAGTTTGTGATGCTTCTCGACAGCTCGGTCATGAATGTGGCGATCGCGACGGTCGCCAAAGATGTCGGAACCACCGTCACCGGAATCCAGACGGCGATCACCCTGTACACGCTGGTCATGGCGATGTTCATGGTTACTGGCGGCAAGCTCGGCTCGATGTTCGGGCGAAAGCGCATCTTCATGATCGGCTGCATCGTCTACGGCCTAGGTTCGCTGACGACAGCCCTGGCTCCCAACCTTCCGATCTTGGTCCTCGGCTGGTCTTTGCTTGAAGGCATTGGCGCTGCGATGATCTTGCCGGCCGTGGTCGCTCTGGTGGCGGGGAACGTTCCAGCGGAAGGACGTCCTCGGGCGTTCGGGCTGGTGATGGGCGCTGGGGCGATCGCCGTGGCACTCGGGCCGCTCATCGGCGGTTTCGCGACGACCTTCTTCTCGTGGCGTTGGGTGTTTGTCGGTGAGGTCGTCGTGATTGTGCTCATTCTGTTCCTCGCTCGTCGCATGGCGGAACCACCTCGGCCAGATCGAGTCCCGCTCGACGTTGTCGGCGCGGCGCTTGCTGCGATTGGGCTAGGTCTTGCGGTGTACGGCGTACTTCGATCCTCGGAATGGGGTTGGGTCACCCCGAAGCCCGGCGCCCCCTCCGTGGGAGGCATCTCACTCACCGTCTGGCTCGTTATTTTGGGCGGACTGACGGTGTGGGGCTTCTTCGAATGGGAGGCGCGTCTGATCGCACAGGGACGCGAACCATTGGTCCGACCTTCGATCTTCCGCTATCGGGAGATGAACGCCGGACTGACCATGTTCTTCCTGCAGTACCTCGTGCAGGCGGGTGTGTTCTTTACCATCCCGCTCTTCTTGTCAGTCGCACTCGGGCTGACTGCATTGGAGACTGGGGTGCGGATTCTCCCGTTGTCCATCACCTTGCTGGCTGGAGCAGTCGGCATCCCCAGGTTCTTCCCTCGGGCGTCACCCCGACTGGTGGTCCGGCTAGGCGTGCTCGCGATGCTCGCGGGAACCCTGGTACTGATCGTCGCTATCGACCCGGCTGCGGAGGCCGCGATAGTCACCCTCCCGCTACTGCTGATTGGCCTTGGCATCGGTGCCCTCGCGTCGCAGCTCGGTGCGGTCACCGTATCGGCGGTCCCCGACAGGCTGAGCGGCGAAGTGGGCGGTCTTCAGAACACCGCAACCAACTTGGGAGCCGCCATCGGTACCGCGCTGGCCGGGTCGATCCTGATCGCCGCCCTCACGACGTCGTTCCTCACCAGCGTCATGGAGAACCCGGACATTCCGTCGTCGGTCAAGGACCAGGCCGGTGTCCAACTCGCGGCTGGGATTCCATTCATGTCCGATGCCGACCTCAAGGCGGCGCTCGATCAAGCGGGGGTGTCACCTGACGTCGCAGCAGAGGCGATAGAGGCCAACGACCAGGCACGGGTCGACGGGCTCCGCTCGGCCCTCAGTGTCCTGGCACTGATTGCCTTGTCCGGGCTGTTCTTGGCGCGCGCTATCCCGAAGACGCCGGTTTCAGCCCGAGAGGGCTGAAGATCACATTGAGTCGGCGTCTTCGTCGGCAAGCTCCTCGTCGATCAGTTCACTCACTGCGAGGGCAAACCCGAGGGCCCTCCTGATCTTGGAACTCGCCGAGACGATGCGCGCGGTGCCAACTACAGGCGCGAGAGTGATCAGAACCTGTTGGGCATCCTCCAACGTCAGGCCCTGCTCGGCACCGGCGCCGAAATGGAAGAGGTAGGAAGCGGGTGCCGCGTCTAGCGCGACGAGTGCGGCGAATCGCAGCAGAATCTGGGCAGCTGGATCGAGGGTGGTTGTCTCGACGGCAGCCTCGGTCATGGTGGCAAGTACGTCGAGGACGGGCGTAGCGGCATCATCATCGAAGACGGGCTCAGCAGTCTCATCGGTCATGGGGGTGGTCTCCTTTTCCAGAGGTCGTCGTCCGACCGTCGGTTCACCTGAGGGGCCGACGGTATCGCCATGCTGCGGCGCTCCACATCGCCCTGCACGGGTGATCTTGAGACCCTCCTCGTCGTGAGCAGCTCCTATGGAATGCCCATAGCTAATATGAGGCGCGTGCCAGCCGACGCGATCGTCCGCAAATCCAGACGAGGCTATGTGTCGGGAACGCGTACCGAGCGAGCCCAGAAGACCCGTAGCCGAGTGATCGAAGCTGCGACTCGGCTGTTTGTCCAGTCCGGCTACGCCACGACGACCATACGGGCCATCGCGGCCGAGGCCGGCGTGTCCGTGCCAACGGTTGAGCTGCTCTTCGGCACGAAGGCGCAGCTTCTCCATGTCGTGATCGACGTGGCCATCGCAGGCGATGAGGAGCCGGTACCGGTACTCAGCCGGGCGTGGGCGGCCGATGTGCAATCTGTGCGCGACCTCGCGGATTTCCTCTCAGTTGTGGCTCACGTGGTGTCCCAGGCCCAGGCACGCTCTGCTGGGGTGATACTTGCCGCGTACGAGGCTGCCGCTTCCGATCCCGACATCCAGCTCTTGATCTTGGATCGGGAATCTCAACGGGAGCGCACGGCGACCTGGATTGTTGACGGCGTGTTGGAGCGTGCTGCGCTGCGCCCGGGGCTCGACAGGGCCGGCGCCATTGACACGGTGTGGCTGCTGATGGATCCGGTGATCTTCAATCGCTTCACCCGGCATCGGGGTTGGAGCCCGGATCGCTACGCATCCTGGTTCGCCGACAGCGTTACCCGGTTGCTGACTTCAGACCTTCCCTAGCGCCAGCCGTCTCCTGCTCCGAGGCGATCGTGCGCGCACGGAGGGCAACGAGAATCAGCCAGCCTGAGATTGCAGTTGTCAACAGGCGTTGCATGATTCCGACCCAGGGTCCCTTTGATTGCACGAACAGCAAGGCCAGTGCCGCGCCGGCTAGCAGAGCCAACCACACAATGAGCGCTGCTGGCCACCCGCCATAGAGGCAATGGTTGCACAATGGCACGCTTCGGCGGTTCGATCAGCGCCTCGTCGAGACCATGCGTTGCGCGCGCCGGGTTTTGCATCACCAGTGAGCGAAAGCCGGCGCCATGAGGGCGGTTTTAGCTCACTGGTGCTGCGTATTCAGGGCTGGTCTCAGCTTTGCGGTTGGACGACGTCTACCATCCAGGGCACACCGAACTTATCGGTGCACATGCCGAACAGGTCGCCCCACATTTGCTTCTCGAATGGCATGGTGACGGTGCCACCCTCGGCGAGTTTGTCCCAGTAGCCGCGAAGCTCCTGCTCCTCATCGCCGCTCAGGCTGATGACGATATTGCCGGCGGGACTGACCTCTCCCATTTCCGGCGGCATATCCGACGCCATCAGTGTGAAGCCGTTGTCGGTCTGAAGCTGTGCGTGCATGATGCCGTCGGCGCCGGGTGCGCTCGGATCGCCGTACTCACCAAACGTGTTCATGGTCAAGTTGCCGCCGAAGACGTCTTTGTAGAACTCCATTGCCTGCCGGGCATTGTCGCGGAAGTTGATGTAGGGATTGAGAGTTGAGGGCACCTCTGCTCCTTCCGAATCTTTGACTGGGCTGCTCATCGCACATTACTCAGGCGGTCTGACAGGATGCGCGAGGCCCCCGACGTCAGGAGTTGATGAGCCACCGATGACCGAACGGATCGTGGAAGGTGGCGACCCGGCCATGGCCGGTTGACTCAGGGCCGCGATCCAGGCGAGCACCATTTCGTACCGCCGCCGCAGCCACGGAGTCGCAATCCGCCACCTCCAAATGCAACGTCACGGCGCTGCCTTTCGACGGATCGGGCGGCTCCACGTCCACCTCTGGAAAGGGGTCGGCCATCATCAGAAGGGCCTCACCGATCAGTAACTCGACATGACCGATTCGCCCGTCGTCCATCACGTACGGTTTGCCCTTCACCGTGGCTTGGAACACCTCCCCATACCAGGTGATTGCCGCTCGAGAGTCAGCGACGCAGAGGTACGGGGTGAGCTCGCTCATATCAAGTCTCCTTCCGGATTCATCGGAGTCATGAACGACCACAAGCCACCCTCGAGATCACGCGCGCCGTACTCCCGAACGCCGTATGGCATGTTCTTAGGCGGATAGACAACGGTCGCGCCGGCGGCGACTGACCTTTCATGGTGCCGGTCAACATCAGCGACCATGACGGCCATGCAGTGGCTGCTGGCCCCTAGGCTCGCCGGGGACGCCAACTTGAACTCGGTCGATGGCGGGTGCATCCAGATGACACCGTCGCCGACATGCAGCTCACCGTGTACGACACGGCCAGAGTCGTCGCGAGTGATCGTGCCCGGACCGAAGCCGAACACCGCCACCAGATGATCATGAACAGCCTCGATGTCGTCATACACCAGTAGGGTCAGCCGTTGGCTGAGACCATGATCGACTTCGGCCATCTCGTGCAGGATGTCGAGCAGTTCCTCATCGGTTGGGTTCCCGGCGGCTGCGGACTCCCGAATGGTAATCATGCGTTCCCGATGACGGCCCAGCGCCGCCATGCGTTGATCAAGCTGTCCGATGTGCCGACCGATGGTGTCGGACAAGTCGCGCGTGGAGTCGTCGAGTTCACGGCCGATGTCTGAGAGCGGAAGGCCCAGCTGCCTGAGAAGTGAGACGCGGTAGAGGCGGCGGAGATCTTCACTGGCATAGACCCGGTGCCCACTGGCCAGCCGCTCTGACGGGCTGAGTAGGCCCAGCTCCTCGTAGTAGCGCAGGGTCCGGGTGGTGAGGCCTGTTCGCGCCGAGACCTGGCCGATCCGCCACCGTAGTTCGGAATGATCATCCATTCCTCAACGGTAGAACTTGACGTCGCGTCAAGTGCAAGTCCTGAAGGACCGCGGATGATTAAATCCCATGATGGAGCACATAGCCGTCGTCGGCGCCGGATACATGGGTGGCGGAATTGCCCAGGTCTTTGCGATGGCCGGCATGGATGTGGTGATCGTGGACGCCGATCCCATTCTCACAGCACGCCATCTCGATCGACTTCGCCAAGAGGCTGAGGACTTTGAGAACCAAGGTTTGGTCGACCCGGGTTCGGCGGAGCTGGTGCGAAAGAACCTCCGAGGTGCCGAGAGCGTTGCGGGGGCGGTCGCCGAAGCAGATCTCATCGAGGAGGCGGTACTTGAACGGCCGGAAGTCAAGGGCCCAGTGCTGCGCAGCATCGAGGCTGCGGCCCGCCCGGGGGCGGTGATCGGCAGCAACACCTCGACCCTGCCGATTGGTGATCTTGCCGCCGGCCTGGAGCACCCGGAGCGCTTCCTCGGCATCCACTTCTCCAACCCCGCGCCGTTCATCCCGGGAGTGGAGCTGATTGCGCACTCCGGAACCGCCGAGCATGTCATCGAAGCGGTCGAGGTCCTCCTACCCCTGACAGGCAAGCTGACCGCGCGCGTTCGCGACAAAGCCGGCTTCGTGCTCAACCGGCTGCAATACGTGCTGCTCAAGGAAGCGATCAACCTGGTCGAAGAGGGCGTTGCCACACCAGAGGACGTGGACACTATCGTCAGCACCACCTTCGGTTACCGGCTGCCATTTTTCGGGCCCTTTGCCATCGCCGACATGGCCGGCCTGGACGTTTACGCCGATGGCTTCCGTACCTTGCAGCAGCATTACGGCGAGCGCTTGGCGGCGCCCACGATGCTCACCGAGCTGGTATCGGCCGGGCAGTACGGGCTCAAGCAAGGCGGCGGCTTCGTCACCCCATCTGGCGACCAGGCAGCACTGATCGCCTATCGCAACGCCGCCTATGCCCGGCTAGGGCAACTGCTGAAGGAACTCGGCACTGTCCCGAAGGGACCATTCGGCACTGTCCCGAAGGGACCCATTCAGAACAGCCCCGAAGGGAAGAAGTGACGAATGATCAGTTCTCCGTACACCGCCGAGGACTGGCCGATTGCGGCCGCCATGTTGCCCTTTGGAAACAAGGATTCCCACGGTGGTCCGATCCACGACGCCGAGCCTGAGGAATGGGCCAAGCACCTGCGGCTCGTGCGGCACATCGGCTTCACCGAAGTCGATCCGACCGATACTTGGGTCCGGGTCGGCGACCTCAGTCCTGAGCGGCTCGCCGATTTCCAAAGCGTGCTCGGTGATGTCGGCCTGACGATTCCAGCCATCTCGACCTCACGCCGCAGCGTGATGGATCCCCAAAACGGCGAGGAGTATCTCGCCTACAGTCACCGGCTGCTCGATGTGGCGGCTGAGCTGGGCGTACCGATGGTCAGCTTTGGCTTCTTCCAGGAGTTCACGCCCGAGCAAGAGCAGGCCCTCTGGTTCTGGCTGGCCGAGGGCTGGCACGACGACGAGTCGCCGGAGGTGCGAAGTCGAGCGGTCTCGTTGATCCGTGAGTTGGCGGAGCACGCAGCGAGCAACGGCCAGCAGATCACTCTCGAGATGTATGAGGACACCTATGTCGGGACCTGCGACGGTGCAGTGAAGTTCCTCAAAGAGGTTGGACATGACGCCTGCGGCTTGAACCCCGATATCGGCAACTTCATTCGTCTGCATCGGCCGATCGAGCCGGTGCCAGACATGCTCGACAAGGTGCTGCCGTACGCCAACTACTGGCATGTGAAGAACTACCTGCGCGACGAGGACCCAAAGACCGGCCAGGTGATGACCTTTCCGGTGCCGATGGAGTTCGGCTTGATCAACTACCGTGCCGCGATCAGCCAGGCCCT
>DATEWO010000109.1:0-14632 GCA_035257925.1 Propionibacteriaceae bacterium
AGTCCTGGCCGGCCGCCGATGCCCAGGATTCCGTCGATCACCAGGTCGTACGGCATCGGCTGGATCGCATAATGATCATCCAGGTCGATCATTCGGCCACCTGCGGTGAGCAACGCGGCCAGTCCGGCTGGGTGGGGGGCGCCCAGGCACTGAATTGCTGTGACGCGAACTCCGTGCCGAACCAGCCGTACGCCGGCAAACAGCGCATCGCCACCGTTGTTACCAGCACCAACCATGATCATTACGTGGCGCCCATACCGGCCGCCGCTCGTCGACTGGAGCAGGTTGGACGCACTGGCGGCGACCGCGGCTGCGGCCCGCTGCATCAGTGCATCGACGCCCTCGACGGCGATCGCCCGGTCCTCGATCCGACGGATCGCCTCGACCCGGTATGCCCGCATGATCACGCTTCGCAGATTACGACGGCCGACGCGATGCCGGCGTCGTGGGACATGCTGAGGTGAATGGTGCAGATGCCGAGTTCGGCAGCACGGGCAGCGACCGTACCTGTGATCTTGAATGACGGCTTGCCATGATCGTCGGTCAACACCTCAGCATCAAGCCAGGACAGACCGTCGGGCGCCCCCAACGCTTTCGCCAGTGCCTCTTTCGCAGCGAATCGGGCGGCCTTGGACGCCATAGGGCGCTCGGCTTCAGCAGTGGTGAAGATCCGCCGGACGAGACCGGGCCGGCGCTCGATCGACTCGGCGAACCTATCGACGTCGCAGACGTCGATCCCGACACCGACGATCATGTGTTGTATTGAGACGCTGCTCGCTTTGAATCCGCTGTCGCTCGCAGCGTGATTGACAACAGGCGGCTCATTTCGGCTCTACTCGACAGTCACTGACTTCGCCAGGTTGCGGGGCTGGTCTACGTCGTGGCCTTTCTTGGTGGCGAGTTCGCAGGCGAAGATCTGCAGCGGCACGATCGCCACCAAAGGCTGCAGCAAGGTCGACACTCTCGGCAACCTGATCATGACATCGGCGTACCGGCTTACCTCGTCGTCGTCCTCCTCGGCCAGAACGATGGTCTTGGCGCCCCGAGCGCGTATCTCCTGCAGGTTGGAGACCATCTTGTCGTGCAGCAGGTCCCTGCCACGCGGTGGCACCACGACGAAGACCGGAAGCTGATTCTCGATAAGCGCAATCGGGCCATGCTTGAGTTCTCCAGCCGCGAACCCTTCGGCATGGATGTAGGCCAGCTCCTTCAGCTTCAGGGCGCCTTCGAGCGCCACCGGATAACCAACGTGGCGGCCGATGAACAGCACCGACCGCTTGTCGGCGAACTCCGCCGCAAGCTCCAACACTGGCTGGATGTCGTCAAGCACGTCGGAAATGGCATCAGGCATGGCCTGAAGTTCCCGCAAGATCTCGGTGATCTCCTCGCCGTACTTGGCATCCCGCACTTGTGCCAGATAGAGGCCAAGCAGGTAGCAGGCAACCAGCTGGGTCAGGAATCCCTTGGTGGACGCCACACCGATCTCCGGTCCGGCGTGGGTGTAGATCACCGCATCAGACTCGCGTGGGATGGTCGAGCCGTTGGTGTTACAGATCGCCAGCACTCTGGACTGCTGCTCGTGGGCATGCCTGATGGCCATCAAGGTGTCGGCGGTCTCACCGGATTGGCTGATCGCCACAACGAGGGTCGTCGGGCCGACGATCGGGTCGCGGTAGCGGAACTCACTGGCCAGCTCGACTTCGCAGGGAATTCGGGTCCAGTGCTCGATCGCGTACTTGGCCACGAGTCCGGCGTAGAAGGCAGTGCCGCAGGCGACCACGATGATCTTGTCCACGCGTCGTAGCTCTGCCTCGGAAATTTGAATCTCATCCAGTGTGAGCTGAGAGTCTGCGTCATGGCGGCCGAGCAGCGTGTCGGCTACCGCGCGGGGTTGCTCGTAAATCTCCTTGCGCATGAACCAGTCGTAGCCACCCTTCTCGGCCGCCGACAGGTCCCAGTCGACGTGATAGGGCTTCACGACGGCTGGCTCGCCGTCGAAAGTGATGACCTCAACCCCGGAGGGCGTGATGCTGACCAGCTGGTCCTGGCCAAGCTCGATGGCCTCGCGAGTGTGCTCGATGAATGCGGCGACATCGGACGCGACGAAGTTTTCGCCCTCCCCCACCCCGACGACCAGAGGCGAGTTGCGACGCGCCGCGACCACAGTGTCCGGCACCTGCTTGTCCACCGCTACCAGGGTGAACGCGCCACGCAGCCGAGCACAGACCACCCGCATGGCCTCGGCCAGGGGCAAACCAGCGGAGACCTGTTGTCCCAGCAGCTGCGCAACGACCTCGGTGTCTGTCTCCGACACGCAGCTGATACCGGCACCTGCCAACTCATCCCGCAGCGTCACATAGTTCTCGATGATGCCGTTGTGCACTAGGGCGATTCGGCCATCGGAGGAGGTATGCGGATGAGCGTTGACATCGTTAGGACCACCATGGGTTGCCCAGCGGGTATGGCCAATACCGAGGCCGCTTCGGGGCAGCTGTTCCTCAGCCAGCTGCTTCTCCAGATTGCCGAGCTTGCCAGCTTTCTTGGCCACGTAGAGCGTCTCGTCGGCCACGATGGCAACGCCGGCTGAGTCATAGCCACGGTATTCCAGACGTCGCAAACCCTCGATCACGACGTCCAGCGCGGCCTTTTCGCCGACGTACCCGACAATTCCACACATAGGCGGAACTGTACCTTTCCAGCGCTTCTGGGCTGCCGTTCTAGCTATCCATGGTCAAGCTCTTAGCCAATTCCGACGGCGACACTAGATTCTGCGTATGCCGAACGACGCCCAGCTTCACGGTCCTTATGTGGAGCGAAGTCGAGCAGACTGGGCCGAGCTTGCCGAACACATGCCGATCCCACTCGACGAGGCGATGCTGGAGAAGGTCCGGGGGCTAGGCGATCCGACCAGCATGCTCGATGTCCGGGAGGTGTACCTGCCGCTCACTCGGCTGCTGAGCCGCTACTTCCTGCACACCAGCGAGCTGCACAATTCGACGAACGAGTTCCTTCATCTGTCGGTGAAGCGAACGCCGTTCGTGATCGGGATCGCAGGATCGGTTGCCGTCGGAAAGTCGACTACCGCACGCCTACTCCGTGAGCTGCTGGCAGCCTGGCCGGAACATCCACGGGTCAGCCTGGTGACCACCGACGGCTTCCTGCTGCCCAATGCCGAACTGGAACAGCGCGGGCTGCTGCAGCGTAAGGGCTTCCCGGAGTCCTATGATCGGCGCGCCCTGCTGCGCTTCGTGATCGACGTCAAGTCGGGACAAGATGAGGTGCTGGCGCCGGTGTACAGCCATCTCGTCTATGACATCGTGCCGGATGCCAAAGTGCGGGTGCAGCGGCCCGATATTTTGATCTTGGAAGGCCTGAATGTGCTGCAGCCGGCCCAGCCGCGACCCGATGGCACGACCGGCCTGGCCGTCAGTGACTTCTTCGACTTCTCTGTTTATGTCGACGCCGAAGCAGCAGACGTCCGCGACTGGTATGTGAGTCGCTTCCTCTCATTACGAGACACCGCGTTCCGTGACCCGCGTTCCTATTTCACCCGCTACGCCGATCTGACCACGAGCCAGGCAATTCGGCAGGCGCGCTACCTCTGGGACACGATCAACGGACCGAACCTGGTAGCAAATATCTTGCCAACCAGAGGCCGCGCGACCGCCATCCTGCGTAAGGACCGTGATCATTCGGTGCAGTGGGTGCGGATCCGCAAGGTCTAGCGCACCACCGCTTCGGCCAGGGAAATCTGGCAACTCGCCTGCAAATGACCAAGCCCGCGGGAGCGGCACTTCGCTCTCTGCGGCCCCCGGCGGTAGCGTCCTACACGTGAGCAACTCGTACGGCGTCGCACCATCGGAGAAGGTCCGGATCGGCGCAGGCACAGCCCTCAAGTTCGGCTTCTTTGCAGCCTTCGGAGTCTTCCTGTTCTACCTCATCCTGTCCGTCGTCTTGGGCGCAGTGGCGATCTTCCTCAACGCATCCGGCGCTATCGACATCACCAGGCTGCTGCCCTTTGTGTGAGCTTCCCGCGTATCGCGCCGCTCGCAACTCAGGGCCAACGCTCGCAGCTGTGTTTGATTGCTCGCTGCCGCTCGCGGCGGATCGCGCCGGGAAGCCGCCTACTTGCCGTCGCTCGCCGCCGGAAAGCATGTCGGCTTTGCTCCTCCGTAGCACGGCGGCGCGCGATCCGCTCAGAGGGCCAAAGAGGCCTTGACCACGCCCGCGAGGCGATGCGCCACTTCGTTGGCAGTCTGGTAACTCCCGGCCTCCACCATGACGCGGACCAGCGACTCCGTGCCGGACGGGCGCAATAGAACCCGGCCGGAATCACCAAGCTCGGCCTGAGCCTCGGCAACCGCTGCGGTGAGCTGGGGATCGGTCGCTGCTCGGCTCTTGTCGACATCCGGAACGTTGATCAGTACTTGGGGCAGGCGTGTCATCACTGAAGCGAGCTGCGCCAGGGATTGCCCCGACCTCGCCATCCGGCTCATCAGATGGAGCGCGGTCAGGATGCCGTCGCCGGTGGTGGCGTGCTCTGTCATCACGACGTGACCCGACTGCTCCCCGCCCAAGACGAAATCGCCGGCCTTCATCGCCTCCAACACGTAACGATCTCCGACCTTGGTCTGCTGGACTGCCACCCCGGCGCCTCGCATCGCGTTGACGAAGCCAAGGTTGCTCATCACGGTAGCCACCACTGTGTCGTTCTTGAGGCGGCCCTCTTCGCGCAGAGCGAGAGCCAAGATCGCCAAGATCTGGTCCCCGTCCACGATCCTGCCGAATGTGTCGACTGCCAGGCAGCGATCGGCATCCCCATCGAGTGCAATACCGATATCCGCCCGCTGCTTCAGCACCGCGGAGCGCAGTGAGTCCATATGGGTGGAACCGCAATTCTCGTTGATGTTGATACCGTCTGGGTCGGCATGAATCCGGTGGACCTCAGCCCCTAAGGCCCCGAACGCCGCCGGCGCCGCCTGATAGGCGGCCCCGTTCGCACAGTCGACGACGACCCTGATGCCCGCCAGGCTGACGGAGCTCCCGAGGCTGTTGACCAGGTGTGCCACGTACGTCTGGACCAGCGACTCCTCGACCGTCACCCGGCCAACGTCGGCGCCAGTTGGCCGCGGCCACGCTTCATTCAACCGAGATTCGATGGCGTCCTCGAGCGCATCGTCCAGCTTGTTGCCGCCGCGCGCAAAGAACTTGATGCCGTTGTCGGGCATCGGGTTGTGACTGGCCGACAGCATGACGCCGAGATCTGCGTCGCAGTCCTCGGTGAGGAACGCGACTCCGGGAGTTGGCAGCACCCCGAGCCGTACCACGTTGACGCCGGCGCTGGCCAGACCTGCCACAACAGCGGCCTCCAGAAACTCACCTGAAGCACGTGGATCGCGGCCGACCACCGCGAAGGGCACATGCCCGTGAAACTCCCCAGTCTCGCCGAGCACGCGGGCCGCCGCGACGGAAAGACTCAGCGCCAGCTCCGCGGTCAGTGCCTCATTGGCCTTTCCGCGTACGCCATCGGTTCCGAAGAGTCGGCCCACTGATCTTGTCCCGCGACTACCTCTTGCTGTACTGAGGGGCTTTCCGAGCCTTCTTCAGGCCCGCCTTCTTGCGTTCCTTGATCCTTGCATCGCGGGTCAGCAGACCGGCCTTCTTCAGTGCCGCTCGGCTGGCTTCTGCATCAACGGCATTCAGGGCACGGGCAACGCCGAGCCGCAGAGCCCCCGCTTGACCGGTCACGCCACCGCCATGGATGCGGGCAATGACGTCGTACGAGCCGGCCACCGCGGCCGCGGCGAAGGGCTCGGAAACCAGCTGCTGGTGCACCTTGTTGGGGAAGTAGTCGTCGAGGGTGCGACCGTTGATGGTCCACTGTCCGCTGCCTGGGGCGATGCGGACTCGGGCCACCGCCTCCTTACGGCGTCCGGTCGCGGCGGCGGGCGCTACAACAGCCGGGCGTCCTGCTGGGCCGTGCGAGACCTGTGGCGTCGCCTCCGAACGGTAGGCGATCTCGCGGTCGTCCTCGACGAAGGGGGTGACCTCGTCCTCGTCGACCGTTTCGGTGGCGGTGTCAGTCACTGCAGATGGTTCCTTGCTTTAGGAGGTTTGTGCGATGTGGTCGATGCGAGGCTACTGGGCGATCTGGGTGATCGCGTACGGCTTCGGCTGCTGAGCGGTGTGCGGATGCTCGGGTCCGGCGTACACCTTGAGCTTTCTGATCAACCGGCGGCTGAGCTTGTTCTTCGGGAGCATTCCCCAGACAGCGAGCTCGACAGCCTTGCGCGGGTCGCGGTCGAGCAGCTCGCCATAGGGCACTGACTTCAGGCCGCCGGGCCGGCCAGAGTGCCGGCGAGCGAGCTTGTCGGTGCGCTTGTTTCCGGTGAGAGCGATCTTGGATGCGTTCACCACGATCACGAAGTCGCCGCCGTCGACATGAGGTGCAAAAGTCGGCTTGTGCTTGCCGCGCAGCAGCGTCGCAGCCGTCACAGCCAACCTGCCGAGCACGACATCATTGGCATCGATGACATGCCAGGACCTGGTGATGTCGCCAGGTTTCGGGCTGTAGGTGGACATAACCGGCTTCCGTTTTGACGCGAGCGAGCTCTACTTTTGTGTGAATGAAACCTTGTCGCATCCAGCCCCATCAGGGCGCGGCAATCGAGCGCGTTGAACGCAACAGCCGACCAGATTACCTGCGCTAGATACCGCGGGTCAAAGTGGCATCAACTACGCATACGCCTCAGTGAGGCGTCCTTGACTGGCTAGGGTCGCCCCGCTCCGCACGGTGCGCAGCTTCCACGGCAGCCTCCTCGAGTTGCGAGCAGTACGTTGCCCAATCTTGTGCGGTCTGATCAGGGAGGTTCCCATCCATGTCGCCGGCCGCGCCGTCGATGAGCTCGCGGACGATGTCGGCATGCCCCGCGTGCCGAGCGATTTCTACAGTGACATGCACCATGATCTGCTGCAGGGTGACCTGCTGCCGCTCAGCAGGCCACCACCACCGAACTCGGCCCGGCGAATCGAGAGTGAGTGCCTCGATCGTGGCGTCTGCGTGGACTGCTGCTCGCTGATACAGCGCGACAATGTCGGTTCGCGACTCATCGGCGGTGGCCCACATGTCAGCGTTGGTCTCGGCACCTTCGTCAAACCAGGGCAGCGGAACGTCTGATGGTCGATCGAACACTTCCCCGAAGTAATCCAGTTCGATGCTGGCCACATGTTTGACAAGCCCGAGCAGATTTGTGCCGGTCCCGGTCATCGGCCATCGCACGGCACGCTCGTCGACGCCGTCCAACTTCTGCAGCAGCGCGCTGCGTTGTTTGTCCAGATACTGGTGAATGATCCGCTTCTGGTCCATCCGCCGAATTTAGTGCGCCGCTGGCAGATTCCTGCTCCTACCCCACCACGATGCCAGTGGCCCAAATCATATGGTCCCCGACTATTCACTCATCGGCACCGCGCGTAGGTTGTGCGCATGACCGATACGCCCACGGTTGAGCCCACTCAGGCTGATTCCTTGAGCATTCGTGACAACCGAACAGGTCATGAATACGAGATCCCGATCACCGACGGCACCATTCGCGCCGCCGACCTGAAGCAGATCGGAGTGAAGGGCCAACCAGGCTTGGCCACTTACGACCCAGGGTTCGTCAACACGGCGTCGTGCCGCAGCGCCATTACCTTCATCGACGGCGATCTGGGCATTCTGGAGTATCGCGGCTATCCCATCGAGCAGCTTGCCGAGCGATCGACTTTCCTCGAGGTCGCCTACCTGCTCCTGCACGGGGAGCTGCCGACCCAGGCGCAGCTTGACGAGTGGGTGCTCAACATCACCTACCACACGTTCATCCACGAGAACCTCAAGCAATTCATCGAGGGGTTTCGTTATGACGCGCATCCCATGGGGATGCTGATGGCCACCGTCAGTGCGCTGTCGACGTTCTATCCGGCGGCGAGCAAGATCAGCGACCCCGAGAACCGCATGCTGCAGATCACCCGCTTGATCGCCAAGATGCCAACGCTCGGCGCCTTCGCCTTCCGGCATCAGCTGGGCAAGCCGTACGTGTATCCCGACAACTCGCTGTCCTACACCGCAAACTTCTTGGCGATGCTGTTCAAGATGAGCGAGCCCACCTACCAGGCCGACGAGCGGCTGGTGCATGCGCTCGAAGTGCTGTTCATCCTGCACGCCGACCATGAACAAAACTGCTCTACCAACGCGGTACGGTCGATCGGCTCATCTCAGGTTGATCCCTACTCGGCCGTGGCTGGGGGTGTCGCAGCGCTTTACGGGCCACTGCACGGTGGCGCCAACGAAGCTGTCCTCGCCATGCTGAAGCGGATCGGCACGACCGACGATGTTCCTGACTTCATTGCCGGCGTGAAAGACGGCAAAGAGAAGCTGATGGGCTTCGGGCATCGGGTTTACAAGAACTATGACCCGCGGGCGAAGATCATCAAAAAGGCCTGTGACGATGTCTTCGAGGTGACCGGGGTCAATCCCCTGCTCAAGATCGCCCAGGAACTGGAGAAGATCGCGTTGGAGGACGAGTACTTCGTCAAGCGCAAGCTCTATCCCAATGTCGACTTCTATTCCGGGCTGATCTACGAGGCGTTGCAGTTCCCAGCGGAGATGTTCACCGTTCTGTTCGCCATCGGCCGTACGCCGGGTTGGCTCGCCCAATGGTCAGAGCTGGTGCAGGACAAGGAACAAAAGATCGCTCGGCCAAAGCAGGTCTACACCGGCATCCGAAGCAGGGATTTCGTCCCGCTCAGCCAACGCTGATTACCCTTCTCTTTGTGTCTGCTCGCGCGGCGCCCCTGGAAGCTGGTGCCGTCGTCACTCATCGCGAACAGAAAGCGCGTTCGCTCCTCCGATCACCAGCGGGCGCCACCGACGCTCGCAGACTTATGCGGCTAGGTGCCAGCTGCGCACGTGATCCCAACGCATGTCCCGCCACCAGCTGCCCGTCCACGTGTTGTGAGCGAAGCGATAGAGCATCACCGTGTCCGCTGTGAACGATGACGGTGTCCTGATGCCCAGCCCGTCGACGTACTCCTCGACTTCCTCGCGCAGATCGGCACGCACCCGGAATTCATGGGATACCAGTGAGATGTGGGCAATCCAGCGATCCGGCTCGTACAGGTCCGGAGGCAGCGTGCCACTGGCACCGACCAGTGGTCGGACGACCGAATCAACCGCACCAGCCAGCGCGTTGAGCTGCCGGTTCGGCGCGCCGTCGACGGTCGACACGTCATAAACGATTGCAGAATCCGCCAAACGCCGAACGCCAAGATTGTGCACAGTGAACGCCGGCACTCGGCGCAACACAAAGCCGATGAGCTGCATCAACTCGGCCAGGGGAACAACAACTGGCAGGCTCCCTGCCAGGGTGATGTGTGGCGGGAACGCGCCCGCCGAGACCAACCCGTACTGCGCTCGCAGCAAGGTGGTGATCTGGGTCACAGCCGCGCACGTCTTGGGGTCGGGCCTCAGAAAGACCCCAAAGCGAAACTGGTTCTCCACCAGTGTCGTCCTTCCGTAATTTCGCAAGACGCGTTCGGCCAGCAGCTTCGGCATCTTTGGCTCACCGTAACCAAGCCAGGACACCGCAGCAACGAAACTCGCCGGTGCTCATGGGTGGGCTGATCTCCCAACTGCTGAACGTGATAGTGAGGAAGCAGTGAGCATCGAAGTCAGGCCCGCCACGACGGCACGGTTCGACGATGTTGCAACCATGCTTGGGCCCAAGAACCCTGATTCCTCGGTGTGCTGGTGCCTGAGCCACCGGCTCGACTCAAAGACCAACCGAGCGCTCGTCGGCCGGGCTCGAGGTGAGTACGTCAAGAGGCTCTGCGGTCGTCCGGTTTCCCCTGGCGTCCTTGCCTATCAAGACCTCGAGGTCGTCGGATGGGCGGCCGTCGCGCCCCGGTCCGAACTGCCTTTTGCCCGGTCGACCAAGATTCCTCACGTTGATCGCCTGCCAGTCTGGTCGATCTGGTGTATCCGGGTCCGCCCCGGGCACCGCGGCAAAGGCATTGCGCATGCGCTGCTCGATGGTGCTGTGGAGTACGCGCGATCGCAGGGTGCGCCAGCAGTCGAGGGCTACCCCGTGGATAACAGGGGCAAGAAGGTCGACCTCACCATGGCCTACGTTGGCACGCGCAAGCTCTTCGAGGACGCCGGCTTCACCAAGGCCGCCGACACCAGCGCCGTTTCTGGTGGGTTCCCGCGCGTCGTGATGCGGCTGGAGCTCGGCTGACCAACTTCACTGCCCGCGCGCCGGCCAGAGGTTCTCCGGCGGTGCAACCACCACTCCACGATCAGCAGGTTGACCACCCAGCTCGCCCAGCTGGTGACCCCGACCGCCTGGCTCACGTCGGCTGGATCGATCTCGGCACCTGTATAGATTCCCGGCACAAAGACTGCGAAGGCGATCAACATCCAGATTCTGAAGGCCACGATGGAGAAGCACAGGGCAACACTGCGCAGCATCCATTGCCGGTGATCGGCAATACGGCGCTGCCGGATCGCTCGAAAGCCAGCCAGCGTGGTACCGAACCACAGCAACGCCAGCATCGTGTTCGCCACCCGCTGGTTCGCGCCGTACAGGCCCATCGGAGAGATGATCATGACGCAGACCGATGCGCTCAGCGCAACGGTGACATAGACACGGCCGCTCCAGCGATGCACGGCCGGGTGGGACCGGCGAAGCCAGGGCCACACCTGAAGGCAGGCGGCGAGCAGCGCTATCGAACCGAGGAAGATGTGGGTGACCAGCAGTGGATAGTAGCTGGCATGGGGCGGCATCGGTTGGGTTCGAGCACGCGCTGGGTCAAGGGTCAGATAGGGCGGCAACGCGTAGCCGATGAAGATCACAGTCAGCAGTGCCAGCGGCACCACCCAGGGGCGGCGGAGCAGCGGTTTCCGCGGCGCCACGCGATGATCATCGGCAACGGAGGTGCTCCGGCTCAGCTCGTCGGTCGACATACCACCCAGCATGGTGATCATCGTCGCCATGCGCACTGATGCCTGCCGTAGATCTGGGGTTCGGGTTAACCCTAGCTAGGTCATCGCTATGCGAGCGGGCGCTTCAGCGCAAGCGCTCCACCCGCGTCTCATCCCACACCGGTTCCACCGACTCATAGACGCTGCCGTCGGCGCCGAAGATCAAGAACCGGTCGAAGCTGCGCGCGAACCAGCGGTCGTGCGTGGCCGCGATCACGGTGCCCTCGAAGGAGTCGAGGCCATGCTCCAGCGCCTCGGCGGACTCGATATCGAGATTGTCGGTCGGCTCGTCGAGCAGCAATAGTGTCGCGCCGCTCAGCTCCAGCAGCAGTATCTGGAGGCGTGCCTGCTGACCTCCCGACAACGACTCGAATCTCTGCTCGGCGGACTTGGCCAGCTCATATCGATCCAGCTTGCGGGATGCCTCCTCACGGCCCATTCCGGCCCGGTGATCATCGCCGCGATGCAGGATCTCCAGCAGCGTGCGACTCAGCAGCTCGGGATGATGGTGGGTCTGCGCGAACCAGCCGGGGCGTATCCGGGCACCGAGCCGCACCTTGCCGGTATGGGGAACAGCGGCGATGTCAAGATCGCTTACGGGCTGATGTTCTCGATCGGGATCGGAGCCGCCGCGGGCCAGCAGGCGGAGGAAATGCGACTTTCCGGATCCGTTCGACCCCAGCACTGCCACCCGGTCGCCGAACCAGATCTCGGCGTCGAACGGCTTCATCAGGCCTGTCAACTCGAGATTATCGATCATGACCGCACGCTTGCCGGTACGCCCACCGCTGAGCCGCATTGAGACTTTCTGCTCCAACGGCACCGCCTGCGGCGGCCCGGCCTCCTCGAACTTGGCCAGCCGAGTCTGGGCGGCCTGATAGCGCGAGGCCATGGCGTCGTTGTACGCAGCCTTGTTTTTGTACATCAGCATCAGCTCGCGGAGCTTCCGGTGTTGCTCGTCCCAGCGCCGCCGTAGCTCCTCCAAGCGGGCGAACCGTTCCTGCCGGGCGGTCGCCAGTGACCCGAAACCGGATCCGTGAACCCACACCGAATTGCCGGCAGCACCCAGCTCGAGTACTACGATCGTCTTCGCGGTCTGAGCCAACAACTCGCGATCGTGGCTCACCAGCAGCACCGATTTCTGAGTGCTGCTGAGCTGACCCTCCAGCCAACGCTTGGCTGGCACATCCAAGAAGTTGTCTGGTTCGTCAAGCAACAAGACCTCGTCCGGACCACGAAGCAGAGCTTCGAGAGCTAGCCGCTTCTGTTCCCCGCCGGAGAGCGTGCTGATCTCGCGCCACTTGACCCGGTCGTAGCTCATGCCCAGGGCCTCGGTGCAGCAAGCGTCGAAGATCACCTCGGCGTCGTACCCACCTGCATCGGCGTAGTCAGCCAGTGCTTGAGCGTAGCGAAGCTGGGTCTGTTCCCGGTCGTCCTCCATCAACTGCAGCTCCAGCCTGTCCAGCGTGGCGACGGCGTGACGGAGTGCAGGCGGCGCTAGCGAAAAAAGCAAATCGCGTACGGTCGTCGATCCGGAGGATCGCTCGGCATGAGAGGAGTTACTGACGCTGCCGATGAACTGACGCATCACGCCCAGACCGCCACTCCGAGAGACCGAGCCGCTGGTCGGCGCCAGATCGCCCGCAATGATCTTCAGCAGCGTGGTCTTGCCGGAGCCGTTGGGCCCGATCAGGGCGACCGTGGAGCCTTCACCAACGCGGAAGGACACATCGTCGAGCAATACGCGGCCGTCGGGCAGGTAATAACTCACCCCGGCAAGATCGACATGTCCCATGGAGGGCCATGCTAGGCGCGACCCCCTCAGGAAGCGACCGCAATATTCCGGACCGTCAGGCGGCGAGCAGCATAGCCAGGGCGGCGGTGTCGGCGTTGACCTGAGGATCGATGCCGACCTTGCTGATCAGCTGCGTCACCGTGCCATCGACATCGGCCTCCACCCAGGCGGCGCGATGATCGAGTCCGAGGTAGGGCAGGCCTGGGAGGAAGACGCACCCGGACGCGACCTGGTACTCCGGAACGCTGGAAAGCGTGCTCGAAGGCGGGTGCAGCACGATCAGGCCCGGCGGTTGATACGCCGCGAAATGCCCTGGTCGGAGGGGATGGTCACCCAACAGTTGCCCCTCGGCTACCACCAAGCCGATCGCCCCAGGGTGCGGCTCCTCTGGCAACTCCTCACGTACGCGGAACACAGTGCTAGTCGGTAGCAACCCCGGCACGGCAGCCATCTGGACGGCGAGCACCAAGAATCTGGCCCATTCGACGGTGTCGTTGGGCCAGCGCCCCAGCAACATGAAGCCGTACAGTGATCCGTCGGCTTGCAGCGGTGCAACTTCGATCGACGATGGCCGATTGCCATCCATGATGACCTCCCAACTCGCTGCTCGCGTGCAGCACCGTGGTGGTACGTCGTTGATCACCCGCCGAACTTGGCTCAATAGTCCCTATGCAGCAGTTAGCAGACAAGGGGGTGGGAGTGCTAACAACCACCATCAGCATCCGGATCGGTATCACTTCGTGACCGTCGGGATCGGAGCCAACGGGAGTCGTAACTCCGCGCGCGTCCGCCACGGAGGTTCCCCAGCGGTGATCGAGACGGTACCGCCCGCTCGCGTGAGGAGGTCACGGACGATCGCAAGCCCAAGTCCGGCTCCTCCTGAGTTCCGACCCCGCGCGTCATCGAGCCTGGTGAAGCGCTCGAAGATCCGCTCTCGATCTTCGGGCGCGATCCCTGGGCCGTCGTCGCTGACGCTGATCACGGCCTGGTCCTGGTCAGCCCTGGCGGCCACCTCGACCCGGGTAGCTGCGTGCCGTACCGCGTTGTCGACCACATTTCCGACCGCGCGACGCAGCTCGTCGGAATCGACCATGATCATCACCGGCTCCGGAGTGACGAGCGTCACGGGGACTCGAGCGTTCGGGTACGCCCCGGCCACGTCGACCACAAGCTCGCGAGCATCGACAGCAGTCAGTCGTGCTGGTGGTCGGGTGTCGGCGTCGGCGCGGGCCAGAAGCAGCAGATCTTCGACCAGTCCTGAAAGCCGCTTGACATCGAGCATGAGGTCGGCGGGCAGGGTGCCGCCCTCGCCAAGTCGCTCGGCGACCTCCAGCTGCGCCTGGATGTTTGCCAATGGGCTACGCAGCTCATGAGCGGCATCGGCCACAAACGAGCGCTGCGTTTCCTGAGCGTCTGCCAGCCGATCGAGCATCTCGTTGAGGGTTACGGCGAGAGCGCGGATCTCATCTGCAGCGGGCGGTACCGGGAGGCGTTCACCTCGGCCGGATCCGCGGATCCGACCCGTCCGACTGATCTGCTCGGCACCGGCGCGGAGCTGCTCCACAGGTCGCAGGGTCCAGCCGATCACCCGCCACGCAATGGCCGCCAGGGTGGCCAGCAGCAGGGGAAAGGTGATGAGCAGCGCGTTTCGGAGCGCCGTACGCGTGGCGAGCACATCGCCGAACGGCAGGCCGATGATCACACTGACCGGCGCATCAGCCGGGCCTGCGTAGACCGCCCGGACCCGCAGCGGCTCGGCAGCGCCGATGCCGACCCGGTCCACCACCACCGCCTCTCCGGCAAGTGCCGTAGCAAGTTCG
>DATEWO010000110.1:0-3888 GCA_035257925.1 Propionibacteriaceae bacterium
TTCGGCGTCCACCTCCACCGGAGTCGCAGCGGGTGCTGCCGGTACGGTCTGGGCCGTCTTTGCGGCTGCCGCTTTCTTTGCTGTCTTCTTCGGCGCCGGCGGCGGTTCGCTCGCCAGCTTCTCCTTGAGTCGCCTCTCGACCGGCGCCTCCACCGTTGAGGAGGCGGATCGTACGAACTCACCCATGTCCTTCAGCATGCTGAGGACGGTCTTGCTCTCGACTCCAAGCTCTTTTGCAAGCTCGTAGACTCGGACCTTTGCCACTGCTCTCCTTGTTGGCGGTCCGGGTCTAGTTTCCGGACCAGTTAGTTGTCGAACATGCTCACTGAGGGGTTCTCATCGAGTGGTCATGAGCGTTGTGCCCACTTTCTGGTTCGGCTCTCGCGTACGCGATCGCTTTGCTCGTTTCAGCCGCTCCTGCGGAGCGGATGCACTGGAGAACTCTATGCCTAGCCGCGCGCACGTGTCTAAGTGAGCGCGGCAAGGAACTGCCGGATCGTGACAGCTGCTCGCTGTCCATCAATCTCCGACCGCAGAGCCCTTCCTAGGCTACGCCGCTTGAGCGCCTGCTCAAGACATGCCGGCCTCGGATGCAAGTAGGCCCCCCTGCCGGACAGAATCTGGCGGTGGTCGATGGCGACCTCTCCGTCGCGGGCCACTAAGCGAAGCAGTTGCGACTTCTCAGCCCGTTCCCGGCAGCCGATGCAGGTGCGTACAGGCGCAGGCACCGGAACAGGCTAACCCGGACGGAGCCTACGGCTCGGTTCGAGCCACGTTTGCCGTCTCAAGACAGCGCTGAGGTGCCGATAGGCGCAAAGCACTCACGTTTGCCGTCTCAAGACGGCAAACGTCAGCGGGTGGGGAAGTGCAGCCGCCACTCTGGCTTGAACGTCCGGCGGATCCCTTTAGCTCCACATTCCAGCAGCGCATCCCGTACCCGCTCGAGCGTCCGCAGAGGCTCGCGGTAGATGCCCTCCGAGGTGATGATCACCAAGCGCCAGCGGATCTGATCAAGTTCCTCGCGCCGGAAGATGTCGGTCAGCCACTGCTGCGTATTCTCGGCATGCTGCCTGCCGTCGTACTCAAGGATGAGCCGGAGGTCTTCGTACGCCAGGTCGTAACGCCTGCGCCAACCGCCAGCGCGGCCACGAATGATCAGATTGACGCGGGGCTCAGGAAGCCCCGCGAGCACCAGAAGCAGGCGCAGCCGGGTTTCTTGCGGTGAGTCCACACCGTGCCGTGCCAGGGATGCCGCTCTGCGCGCGAGGCGGCATCCCCGACCGTTCCACTGCGCGGCTGCCTGGCTGAGCTGCTCGGGTGAGGTGTGATCGGCCTTGATCAAGCCGTCCGCGACGACGACCAGGTCGACCAACCCGACGCCGACCGCGGCAAGGTCCAGGAAGGTCTGCGCTGGAGTCGAGATAGGCACGCCCTTGCGAAGTGTGGTCTGCGCTGGATGGCTGCGGTAGTGCGAGCGGACTCCTTGACGAACCAATCGCCCACAGGCCGAGGGCAGTGTGACGTGCGTGGCACCGTCGGGTGGCGGAGCCGCACCCCACAGCTCGGCCGCTGTGTGATGGCTGACGTACGACCCGCTCGGCACAAGTCTGATGACAGCCTTGGCTCTGAGGAGCGGGGTGATCGCCACTTCGTGAGCGACGTAGGTGTCCCAGCAGATTTTGTGGAATCGCCTGCTGAGCAGCATTTCTGCCGTCAGACCAGCTGCTCGAGCCTCAGCTCGGCTAAACGGCTGGCAAGGATCAAAAGCGGCTGCGGCCTGTGCTGATGTGGACATGAGCACGATCCTGAGTGCTCTGGAGCGCCCCACCGCAGCCGTCAAGGCAATCTGTGGAAAACTCGGCGGAAGTCCCGATGATGATGCGAGCCGTCCTGGGATGGCTCCCGTGGGGTCAGATGCCACCTCGGACCCTCGTTAGCCGTCTCCCGACGGCAAACGAGGGCTTCGGCCAGATCCAGCCGGAGGGGGCGAGGAGCGCAGAAGGCGGAGACGGGTGAGATCAGTCCGGCGCTGTGTCTGGCCGGATGTCGATGCGCCAACCCGTCAGCCGGGCTGCGAGCCGGGCATTCTGGCCCTCCCGACCGATGGCCAGTGAGAGCTGATAGTCCGGTACCACCACGCGAGCGGCCTTCAGGTTCTCATCCACCACAGTCACCGAGGTCACTTTGGCTGGCGACAGAGCGTGACCCACAAACGTCGCGGGGTCGGGAGAGTAGTCGATAATGTCGATCTTCTCCTCGTTCAACTCGTGCATGACAGCCCGCACCCGCTGCCCCATCGGCCCAATGCAGGCGCCCTTGGCGCTGACATCTGGGTTGTGGCTGACGACCGCGATCTTGCTGCGGTGGCCCGCCTCGCGGGCCACGGCCTTGATCTCGACCGTTCCGTCAGCGATCTCAGGCACCTCGAGTTTGAAAAGCTTCTCCACCAGTCCGGGGTGAGTGCGGGAAACCACGATCTGTGGCCCGCGGATTTCCTTGCGTACCGATACGACATAGACCCGGATCCGTGTTCCGTGCGTGTACCGCTCACCGGGCACCTGCTCGGCGAGGGGCATGATGGCCTCGATCTTGCCGAGGTCGACCAACACCGTGCGGCTGTCGCTGCCCTGTTGCACAACGCCAGAGACGATGTCCCCCTCTGCTCCGGAGAAATGACCATACTTCTGCTCGTCCTCCGCGTCCCGCAGCCGCTGCATGATCACCTGACGAGCGGTAGAAGCCGCGACACGTCCGAAGCCTGCCGGAGTGTTGTCGAATTCGCCGATCTGCTGCCCATCTTCGTCAAACTCCGGCGCCATCACCGTGACGTGGCCGGTCTTACGGTTGAGCTCGACCCGAGCACCATGGACCGCACCCTCGGTCTTCTCGTACGCGGTAAGCAGGGCATCTTCGATAGCACTAGCGAGGACCTCAAAGGGCAGGTCCTTCTCCCGCTCCATCAGTCGCAGCACGGAGATGTCGATGTCCATCTCAACCCTCCTCATCCTCGCTGCGTGCCGGTCGCGGCCGGTTCAGCTCCACCTGTACCAGCGCGCGGTCGACATCGACGAAGCGAATTTCGCGGGTCTCACCGTCAACATTGAGTCGTACGCCGTCTTCGCTGTTGGAAACGATCCGGCCGGTGATTGTGTCCCCTTCACACAATCGCACCGCCACCAAGCGTCCGGCGTTCCGCCGCCAATGTCGAGGCAGCTCAAGAGGTCGGCTTACCCCTCGAGAAGTCACCTCGAGCGTGTACGAGGCCATTCCGGTCACGTCTGCTTTGTCGAGCGCAGCTGATGCCGCCTTACTCGCCTCGGCAATCTCGTCCAGCAGCGGACCGGTGCCGTGCGGTCCATCGCCATCGACGACAATACGCACCAGCCGCCGCTTGCCGGCCGGAATGATCTCCACCGCTTCCAGTTCGAGGCCAAACTGGGCAAGGACCGGGGTCAGCACACCAGCAACCTGGCTCTCTTTCATCGCGCTGTCCTTCGATCCGATTAGGCCCTTCGGTTGTGGCGGCGCCGATCGGGAAACATCTCCCGCAGCGCGTGTGGGGCAGCATATCGTTCGGCTGAGGTACCGTCGGCGGGTGGCCGACTCAGTTGCACGCATTGCGTCGGTTCCGCCAACCCAATTGACCCGTCGGATGATCATCGGTTTCGGCCTTGCTGCCCCGACACTGGCGGTACCCTGGCTCGCCGGATGCGCATCGAGCGGTTCCGGTGTCGAGAGCCCACCCGGCCCGCCATCGCCCGCTGCCGCATCAAGTCCTGCAGCTAGTCCGAGCGCAACGCCCGTACCGTCGAATCCAACTGCCGGGCCGGCGGCGACCGAACAGGCTCTGGCAGCGCTCGCGGCGGCGATCCTGGTCGGACCGCACCG
>DATEWO010000111.1:0-5264 GCA_035257925.1 Propionibacteriaceae bacterium
ATCGGCAGCGCGGAATACGGTTCCCGGCCATGACAGCACGCCGGCGTCGATCGGTAACGCTTGAGCTTGAAATCGGTGAAGCCGTGCTAAATCTTCCAGGCGGGCCCGCTCTGCCGTTACCACCACACCCATTTCCTGCAAAAAGGCTGGAGCTGCCGGATCAACGCGGATGGTTTGCCGGAGTGGATACCGCCCAGGGGGATTGACCCGCAGCAACGCCTCCAACTCAACAGCCGAATCCATCGGCTAGGGAGTCCAGGACACCGTGAGTTCGTCATTCGCGCCGAAGCGGACCAGGTGCCGACCGACTACGTCCTTGAGTGTCTCGAGCTGGGCTGCATCCTCGGCAGTACCGATCAACTCGATGCCGGTCGGTGCGGCTTTGAGATCACAGGCCCCGAAGTCGAACTGGAGCCGTCCGCCTTCCTCAGTGAGCTCGGTCTTCACCTTGTTGCCGAAGTGGCTGACCAGTTGCTTGATATAGCGCTCCGGACGCGACGTAAGGACGAACGCACTTGTGGATAGCAGCGGAGCCGTCAATTGACCTCGACCCTCACCGGGAACTTCTTGATCCCATTGATGAAGTTGCTGCGCACCCTCGTCACCTCACCGTTCAGCTCGATCGAGGCGAGCCGCGGAATCAGCTCGGTGAACATGAGCCGGATCTCCATTCGGGCCAATGCGTTGCCCAGGCACACGTGCGGGCTGCCCTTACCGAAGGTCACGTGGTCGATGTTGGTTCGGGTGACATCGAACCGGTACGGGTCCGCAAACACAGCTTCATCTCGGTTGCCCGAGGCGAACCACATGACGACCTTGTCGTCGGTCTTGATCTGCTTGCCGCCCAGTTCGACATCGCGGGTGGCTGTTCGGCGGAAGTGGTACACCGGCGACGCCCAGCGCAGGAACTCCTCAACCGCACTCGGAATCAGCTCTGGCTGCTCCTGCAGGAGCTTCAGTTGATCTTGGTTTTCGATCAGCGCCAGCATCGATTGACTGATCGCGTGCCGGGTGGTCTCGTTGCCGGCGATGACCAGCAAGAGGAAGTAGTTGTCGAAGTCGCTCGCCGACAATGGCTCGCCATCTTCAGGGGTTCGGTTGACCAAAATGCTGATCAAGTCCGTGCCGTCGCCACCCTTGCGCCGTTGGGCGAGCTCGCGCCCGTACTCGAACACCTCAAGTGCGGCTGGCGACCGGAACGGCAGATGCCGGTACTGGTCGCTGTCGGGATCGGTGATCAGGTGATCTGTGTAATCGGGATCGGTGTTGGCGACCATCTGGTTGCCCCAGTTGATCAACATGCCGGTGTCGCTGACCGGTACGTCGAGGAGCCGCACCAGGACGTTGATGGGAAAGTCAGCGCTGACCTTCTCCACAAAGTCGAATTCGGAGTTCTGCAACGCGTTGTCGACCGTGACCTTGGTCAAGCCGCGCAGGAACTCCTCGTACTTCCGGGTCAGCGGGCCCTGACTGAACTCGCGCTGGATCAGCTTGCGCAGCGCACGGTGACGCAGTCCATCGGTCTCCAGCATGGAGCGCCGTAGATCCATCAGGTCGTCGTCGACTTCCTCCAGGTTCACGTACTTCGTCGAGGTAAACGTCTCCGAATCCCGATCCACCGCATCAATGTCGGAGTACTTGGTCACCGCCCAGAACCCGGAGTTCGGCGGCGCCTCTGGAGTCCAGTGCACGGGGTCTTCGGTGCGCAGCGTGTCGAACATCGCCCAACCCTCATTACGGGCAAATGCATCCAGATCGGTCAAGTCGACTTGATCAAGGGGTACGGGGGTGGGCTGCGGCACGATCTCTCCTTATCAAAGGTGGTAGGCGTACTCGCGAAACTCCCAATCGGTCACCCAGTGGTGGAAGCGTTCGAGCTCATTTCGCTTGTACGTCAGGAAGGCCTCGACGAACTGTTTGCCAAGAATGCCGGCCATCTCGGCGTCCGCCTCAAACGCGTCGAGCGCAGAGGCAAGATCACCGGGGAGCTTGTCAGCCTTGCTCGGGTCATACCCATAACCCTCGAGCGCTGCCGGGGGCTCCAACTTGTCGCGGATCCCGAGGTAGGCCGCCGCCAGCAACCCCGCGATGGCCAGATAGGGGTTGGCGCTGGCGTCACCCAGCCGGAGCTCCAAGCGTGATGCCTTGCCGCGCTCGGGCGGAATCCGCACCATCGCGCTCCGGTTGTCAAGTCCCCAGTCGATGAGCCAGGGAGCGAGCGTGTCGGGACCGAAACGCTTGTAGGAGTTGATGGTCGGGTTGGAGACGGCAGCCAGCGCCGGCGCATGGGCGAGCACACCTGCGATCGCCGCCTTGCAGGTCTTGGAGAGCCCGTCTCCGGTTTTCGGGTCGTCGAACAGCGGCTGCCCGGCCTCATCCCAGGTGGAGAAATGAATATGAAACCCCGACCCGCCTTCATCGTTGAACGGTTTGGCCATGAAGGTCGCCATCTTGCCTTCCTGACGTGCCAGCTCCTGAATGGCGGTCTTGAAGCGGAAGGCTCGGTCGGCGGCATCAAGGGCTTCGGAGTGCCACAGATTGATCTCGAACTGCCCGCTCGAGAACTCGTGGTTCGCGGCCACCACCTCTAATCCGTACGCGGAGAGGTGGCGGAGCGTACGAAGCAACACATTCTCGGGGTCGCCTTTCAAGCCGGCAACGTAAACGTTGCCGGTCGCCTCGCCGTAGCGTTGCCAGCCGGTGGAGTTCTGGTCGGTGCGCTCCAGGACGTAGAACTCCAGCTCAGGCCCGACGATCGGCCGCATCCCCAAATCGGCGAACTGCTGGATCACCCGCTTCAGCACCATGCGTGGGCTTTCCTCTGAGGGCGAGCCATCCGGGTTGTAAACATCGGCTATGGCATGGGCGACACCGGGCTCCCACGGTACGACCTGAATTGTGCTGACGTCGGGAAAGGCGAGCACGTCGGGCAGCCCAGCCTGGAGTCCGCCCACGATATCGACAACGTCGCCCATCGGTGTCGTCGCGTAGACGGACCGGCAGAAGGCCACGCCGTCTTCGACCGTGCGGGCGAACCGGTTGACCAGAACGTCACGTCCCCGATCGGTGCCGATCAGGTCCGAGTAGCCCACCCGGACGACGTCGATCTTCTGCGTCACGAGCTCGGCAGCAGCCTCCTCCAGGCCGGTCGTGTCGAAATGAGCCACCCGAACCTCCGCACCATTGGTTGAAAGTTGCTACGCCTTGCAGCCTACTCAGCGATCGAGCAGTCGTTTGGGCCCGAACAGTATCGCGTTTGACGCAGTGCTGACAAGTGAGCCAGATCAACCATGATTGCGGAGCACCAGCCCCGCCGAGTACCGTACGGATCCAAACGATCTCACTCCTTCCCGGCTCCAGGAGCGCTGTATGACCGACGTCAAGGGTTTCTTTTACCCACGGACCGCGAGCGGCCGGTCGTCGCTGATTCCCTCACCACCGTGGTACTACTCGGGCGATCTCCTCACCGTTGAATACCGGACTGACCCCGCCCGAGTGGCCGACCTGCTCCCGCCTCCGCTGTCCCTAGCGGAGGAGGACCCAGGCGCAGTTGCCTTGATCTGGGCGGACTGGCAGTCGTGCTCATCCTCCCGCGAGGAGCTGTTGGACCCGGTGCGCTCGCAATACAAAGAGGCCTTCGTCGTCGTACGGTGCAGTTTCGAGGGCCAGACGTTCTCCCGTTGTGTCTACATCTGGGTCGACAAGGACTTCGCCATAGGCCGCGGGATCCATCAGGGCTACCCGAAGAAGCTTGGTTCCATGTGGCAGACCCGGCCGCACCCGTTTTCGCAAGGTGCACCACAGATCACCGCCGGCGGAGTATTTGGTGCCACCCTCGCGGCCGGCGACCGGCGCCTCGCCGAGGCGGTCTTGACGTTGCGCGAGCAGTCGGAGACCAATGGCTTCGTCAACTCCCACAAGATGGCCCATCATCGGATCTTTCCGGGCATTGCTGCCGGAGCTCCGGACGCCTACGCGGAACTGATCGAGTCGGGCGCCAGTGAGTTCGAAGCCGGTCCGGCGTGGTCCGGCGACGCGGAGCTGCGGCTGTTCGACTCACCCACTGAGGAGCTGTCAAATCTGAGCATCGGGGAGATCATTGGTGGTTACTACCGGCAGGTCGGTGTGGTCTGGAACGGTGGCCGAACACTGGCCACTCTCAGCAACCCATGACCAGGCCCGCTCGAGCGGCCTGTCTGTGGGAATCGTCAGGACCTGCCGCCTAGCATGGCCGTCATGCCCGATCGCCGCACCCTCGCCGAAACCGAGAAGGCGATGACCGCACACGTCAGCGACCTGCCACTCAACCTTCCGGCCGCGGCCGCGGTGTCGAGTCTCTACCGAGCCGCCAATGCGGTCCGTGTGCATCTGACAAATTCGGTGCTACGCGAGCACGGCCTGACCTGGACAGGCTTCGTGGTGCTCTGGGTGGTGTGGATCTGGGACGGCGTGGAGACCCGCTATGCCGCAGAGAATGCTGCGATTTCCAAGGCGACACTCACCGGGGTCGTCAAGACCCTCGAAGCGCGCGGGCTCATCGCCCGGCGGGTCAGCGACACCGATCGACGATTGGTCAACCTCGAGCTAACCCCGGCAGGTCTGGCTTTGATGAAGGACCTCTATCCGGTCTTCAACGCCGCAGAGGCCGAAGTCGTGGCCGGGTTATCGCCAAGAAGCTTGGCTCAGCTGACAAACAGTCTCCGATCGATCGTCACCGAGCTTGAGACCAAGCCAACGGCCGTAGTGACTGAGGCCGAGGCCAGCTGAGCGAACGTGGCCTGAGCTGGTCGAAGAGTGCACACCGACGCGCTCAGCGCACGTGAGCAGGTGCGGCCTGACCGGCGTGGGTTGTCGCGGCTTCGACGAAATGACGGAACACCGCAGCCTGCACCGGATCGGTCGCGGCCGAATCCTCGGGATGCCACTGGACGCCGAGGTACCAGCCCGCATGATCTTGTAACGTCACGGCCTCGATCACCCCGTCGCTCGAGTACGCGGCCGGCGTCAAGCCGGCTCCCAGCCGGGCGATGCACTGGTGGTGGTAACAGGAGATGGCAGTCTTACGTCCGACGATCTCACCGAGTGGGGAGGTTTCGTCCACCTCAAGATCATGAACTCGGTTCCGGTGGTTGCCGACCGTGTCGTCCATGTCCTGCACCAGGTCGCCTCCCAGCGCAACGTTGACAATCTGAGTGCCCCGGCAGATCGCCAGCAGCGGCAGATGATCACTGAGTGCGACACGCGCTACGGCAAGATCAAATGCA
>DATEWO010000112.1:0-12565 GCA_035257925.1 Propionibacteriaceae bacterium
AGTACGGCGACGAGCTGATCAAAGGCCTGACCTGAGCCAGCGACCAGAGGCCCGCCAAGGAGCAGGCTGTTATCGGTGAGGTAGTCGCTGACCCGAATTCCCGCCGATCTGCACACCGCGATGCCGCCGAGGCAGTCCCAGGAGTTGATGTGCGCCTCCACATAACCGACTAGCCGGCCGCAGGCGACATCGCAGAGCCCGAGTGCGCCGGAGCCGTTGCGGATGAACATGCCCCCTGCCCGCAGCAGACGGTCGAGCACTGGAACCACCTGTTCCGGACGGAGCCGCGGATTGCAGCCGAGGTAGGTGAGGCCGTCATCGACGGACGCGTCCTGGCGTGGAGCAATCGGCTGCCCGTTGAGTTCGGCCGTTCGTCCAACGCCACCGATGAACAACTCGCCCGCTGCCGGGTTATTGACCATGCCGAGCTGCACCTCATTCGACCGGACATAGGCGATGGAAATGCACCAGGTGCTCAACCCGCTAAGGAAGGGTTGCGTCCCGTCAATCGGGTCGACAACCCAGATTCCCGAATCACCGCTGGCTGCCTCGTGCCCGGTTTCCTCCCCCAGGTAGCCATCGCCAGGAAAGGCCGCCATGAGACGGTTTCTGATGAGTTTCTCGACCACAATGTCGGCCTCGGAAACCATGTCCTGTGCGCCCTTGCTCATGATCGACAACTCGTTCACTGAAGAGAAGTACTGCAGGGCAAGATCACCCGCCTCAGTGATCAAGTTCTTGGCGAACTCGAATCTGTGCTGCTCGTCGACTGACGACATGGTGATCATCTCCAGAGCCAGGCGGCGCCACGTACGCCGCTCGCGTCACCGTGGACTGTACGGACTACCGGAGTGTAGAAGCATGGTGAGAATGTTTCGCCGGCCAGCCTTGAGCGGCAGTGCTCGAGGCCGCTCTTTCGGCTAACGCAGCCGCCGCGCCACTCCAGAGGTCAAGCGTCCGACCAGGGTCCCGACAGTCGCCCCAACCAGCACGTCACCCGGGTAGTGCACGCCTGTATACACGCGGGAAAACGCCACGATGAAGGCTGCCCCCCGCAACGGTCGCCGGAGCGCAGGGAGGACGTCGCCAACGGCAACTGCGAAGGCGGCTGCAGACGCGGAATGACCTGAGGGGAAAGATGTCGACGACGGCATGCGTACCCACCGCTGCTCGGGAACCCCGACGCCATCCCGGTCGGGCCGGCGGCGCGCACCGGCCAGCTTCATGGGCTGATTCACCAGCAGGGACGTCGCGCCGATTGCCGCCAACCCAGTGAACGCGGCACGCCTGCCCCGACTCCCTCCAAACAGCGCGAGGCAGCCGGCGACGAGAAACCACGGCTTGGAGAAGTTGGCGAAGTCTGACACCAGCCTCAGCGGCTCGTCCAGTAGCGGGATATGCAGCCGTGCCACCGTTCGGTAACCGGCACGGTCGTAACTGTCAAGGCGCCGGAGCAGGGTCACCACCCGCAGGCGTGTCGTGCCCGCACCGGTTCGCAGCCCGCTGAGCCGATCCGCCAGCCGTCCCTCGACCGGCTGGTGTCCATGTGAGCCGGTCATCCTGTCTCGATCGGGCGACCAAGCGCCGTTACATGACAGCGCCGGCAGCCTGGACCGTCACCATTTGAGTTCGATCTCGATTTCACGCTCCTCGTCCTCGAACTCGATCTCGAGCTTGAAGTCAACCTCGTCAGGCACGTGCACCTTGAAGTGCACGCCCCCGCGGTCGAACTCGACATCGTTGTGCCGGGCGAGAGCGTCAGCAAGAGCGTGCAGACGAGCAGCGGCGTCCTCGCGGCTAAGCCGCTCCTTCTCGCTGATCTCCATTTGGTTGTTCATGCTGTCCTCTCTGTTGTTGGGGTTGCGGGATTCTTGCGATGGCCGAACGCGATTCGAGCCAGCTCAACAATGCCGGCTCGGATGCCTTCGGGAGCTGTTGCGGACGGCGAGGCGCCTGGGTGCTTGCGGGCGATGTGCACCCAGAGGACTCCGGGGCGAATGCGAAAGTGCAGCGGCGCATCGAGGACGAGGGCTTCGCCGTCGATGCCGGCCGGAACGGGCTGGTCCGCATCGATCTCGAAGGTCGGGGCGGACCATTCGCGCAGCGGGCGCTGTAACGAACTGCCGTTCTGGCCGCGCCCGGAGGGCGCGCCGACGACAATGATCCCGAGCAGGCCATCGTCGATGTGGGGGCGCGTGCCTGAGCCGACCGCGCGGCCGAGCCGATAGCGGTTGTTGGAAACGAGCACTGCTGCGCCGCCGTGGTGTTCGTGGCCGCCCGGCCCGGTCCAGCGCATATCGATTTCGCTGCCGCCTGGGCCGACTACGTCGGGCACGGTGTCGAGCACGGTGCGGATCTTTGCTTCACGGTAGCCGGCGCGCTGGACAGCGTCGGCGTAGAGGCCGAGCGAGACATTGTTGACGAATATCCGACCGTTCACCTCGGCGAGATCCACCCAGCGCTCACCGCCATCAACGAACGCGTCGAGTGCGCCGACGACGTCGTCCCGGTCAACGCCGAGATCGAGCGCGAAGTGATTGCGGGTACCGGCTGGCACGCATGCGTATGGCAGTCCGAACTCGGCAGCGATCGAGGCAACGATCGCCTGCGAACCGTCCCCGCCGGCCATCGCCAGGCCGTCCGCACCGCGCTCGACCGCGCGACGTACGAGCACCTCTAAGTCGTCGCCGGCCTTCAACTCGATCGGCTCGATCCCACGCTCAGCAGCCTCCTTGGCGAGTGCAAAGCGTTCCGCTTTCCCGCCACCGGAGCGCGGATTGAAGAAGAGGACCGGATGTCGCGGCGCCGTGGCGCTCGGCAGATCCACGTGAACGGCAATAGAGGCACGCGCTGCCGCCAGAGACAGTAGGAGGCCCGCCAAGACCAACAGATCCACGAGGGGCGACCCAAGTGCAACAATCAGGGCCACTGCAGCGACGAGTGCGATGCCAGCGACGATCAGCCCTACTACGCGAGCGCTCCCTCGTCGGAGCAAGCCGAACCAGGCGGCCACGCCGGCGAGCAGCACACAGCCCAGCAGAATCAGGCCACGCGGGAACTCATTGATCGCGAC
The DNA here is from genome assembly GCA_035257925.1 of Propionibacteriaceae bacterium. Classification (GTDB taxonomy): domain Bacteria; phylum Actinomycetota; class Actinomycetes; order Propionibacteriales; family Propionibacteriaceae; genus Microlunatus. Next base: position 3,074 of record DATEWO010000112.1, read on the forward strand.
TCCGATCGCCAGCGCGAGCGTGACCGCTCCCACCACCAGCGCGAATACCGCCGCAAGTCGTTGTTTCACGCGCTCTCGGCTGCGACCTTCTTGGAGTCGACGGCAGCTTTGAGCGTCGCGTAATCCCGTTCATTCTGGTCGGCGTAGATTTCTGCAAACGCGGCCATGGCGCGGTCGAACTTGTCACTGGTGCCGAGGTAGTTGGCGATTGCCGCTGCATCACCGGAGCGTGCGTGCGCGCGGGCAAGCGTCCAGCCGCAGAGGCCGGCATAGGCGGTCATGGCAGATGGCTTCATGGCCTCTATAACGGCCGATCCTTTGCCGTCCCAGAGTTGGCGGATGTAGAAGTCCCGGGACACGCCATCGACCCCATCACTCCTCAACCAGCCGAGCATGATGTCGCTAGCAGATTGCATGAGCCTTTGACCTTCGACGACGCGCTGTCCGTGGTTCCGATACCTGCTCTTCCCCAAGAAAGGCTCCAGTACCGACCTTTGGGCCTCCTTCGCCTGCAGGAACAATGGGTCGCTGGCGTCGTGGCCCATCATCAACACAATCCATGCGCGAGTGCCCACACTGCCCACACCGACCACCTTGCGGGCCGCATGCACGTAGCGGAAGCCCTCCAAGAGGTGTCGATGATCGCCCGCGAGTGTGCGGCGATAGGAGCGCAGCAGATTGTGAATTGCTTCGTCGACCTGGTGGGACTCTAGGTCAGAAAACAAGTCCTCGATCGGAACGATCAGGGGCGGATCCCCGACGAGCCGTGGCCGCCCATCAACCACCTGCACGAGTTTGTCAAAGGCCTTGATGCTGTCCTTGGACCGGGCTTTGGCCACGTTCTGCTCGAACCGCTTCACCTCGCTCGGCTTCACCTGCGACCTCAGTCGAGCGTCGATCTCCTCGACGTCCAGGCGGGCATACCAGACGTCAAGCTTCTTCATCTGTGCCATTTCCAGCATCGTCTCGCGATAGGACCGGGCCACTGCCAGATTGATCGACTTGCGCTGCTTGGCGTCGAAGCCGCGATCGCGTCCGGCGACGGCGAAGCTGGCGATCAACCTCTTGACGTCCCACTCGAACGGGCCGGGCAGCGTCTCGTCGAAGTCATTGACGCTGAAGACCAGCCGCCGGTCCGGTGCGGCGAAGACCCCGAAGTTGGACAGATGCGCATCACCGCACAGTTGCACGGACAGGCTTGTTCGGGGCGCGTTCGCCAGGTCGGAAGCCATCAAATAAGCAGCGCCACGGTAGAAGGTGAACGGCGACACCAACATTCGGCCGTAACGTATGGGGACCAGCTCAGGCACCCGGGTGGTGGCCTGCTCCTCAAGGAGGGCAACGGGGTCCGGCCGGTCGGACGATGGCTGCCATTCTCCGTGGACCGACAGGGGGACCAGTTTTCGCTCCGCCTTCCCGCGAGCGGCGCGCTCCGTCAGTGAGGGATGGTCGACCTGTCCCGCCTGCCTCGCCACCTGCCCATTTCCGGTGGCTGCTGGCACCTTAGTGGACCTCTTGGTGCGCTGATTCGCTTTCACCGGGGTGGACCTCTTGGTGCGCTGATGTGCTTTCACGACACCATGGCATGGCATTTTTGCGTCCTGCGCATCACCCACTAGAGGTGAAACACCTCAGCGAGGACCGTCAAAAGCGCACCGCTTTCACCCGATGAGAGTGATTCGGCACTCGTAGATCAGCGGTTTGATTGAGGTAACTCAGGATTTCAGCCAGTTCTAGGAGAACACTTAGATGCCACTCCACCGTTCCCGTCGATTCGTATTCGCCGCGGTTGCGGCCGTTGCCCTGCTTTGCGTACTGACGAGCTGCGGCACAAGCTCCGCGCCAAGCCAAACCGGTCCGCCAACGACAACCGCCGCACCGACGACTGCTTCGCCGACGACGGCCGAAACGACGACGGCTTGTGCGGACGTCGCGGCGCTCAAGTCGTCGCTCGAGGCCCTCACAAAGGTGAGGCCTGCCCAGGACGGGGTGACGGCGCTGACCACCGCAATCGCAGACGTCAAAACCAACCTGGACAAGGCGGAGGCCTCGGCCTCGCCAGCCCTCCAGCCCAGCGTGCAGCAGGTCAAAACGGCATTCGCCGAGTTGCAGACGGCCGCAAGCGGCATATCCACCGACAATCTCAGAGAGAAGCTGCCCACCATTGCCGTGGCGCTGAAGGAGGTTGGTACGGCGACGGAGGCGCTGCGCTCGAAGGTGGCCGAGACCTGCCCAGGGAGCTAACGAAGTGCTCGGTGAGGCGCGCAAGATCGTCGTGTCGAACCAAAATCTGGAGTTCACCTGGCGCAACTCCGAGTAGCTGAAGGGAGACCTCATTGAGGCGAGTCTCGGGGAGATCTAACAGCGCCCATACCGCGCGGATCGCAGCATGAGCGGACCGCTGAGCCGGTGACGACGATCACGCCCGCTCAATCCGGGCCTACTGGGTAGGAGACGTAGGCGAATCGCGTGCTGTCGGGTGCCCAGCTGTTCACATTGCAGGTCCCTTGCCCGCCAAACGTCTGAATCAGCGTCTCCGAACTGCGCCAGTCGTTGTCGCGTATCAGCTTGAGCTCAATCGGGAGGTTCGGAGGATGCCCGGTCGTGCCGGGCGGGAAGCTCAAGAACAAGATCTGCTGGCCGTCCGGAGAGATGTGCGGAAACCAGTTCACCTGCTCGTCGAAGGTCAGCTGCTGCAGATCCGTTCCGTCGGGACGGAGACGGGCGATCTGTGCGTGTCCGGCAATGTCGGAGAAAAGCTCTGTGTTGCAGTAGATCCATTCGCCGTCCGGTGTGAATTCGCATCCGTCGAACGGTTTCGACTCATCGGTCAAACGACGATCGGCGCCGCCGGCGGTGGGAATCAGAAAGATGTTGGCCCGCGCCCACCAGTCTTTACCCTCGGGCTCGAGCCCGATGTAGGCCAGAGTTCCCCCGTCGGGGCTGACTCCATGAAGGAAGTGCATAGACGGCTCCGGACCGTCATTGGTGATGCGGCGAACCGCGCCGCCATCCAGATCGGCCTCATAGATGTGCCAGTCGTTCGCCGATACGAATACGTGGCGTCCGTCCGGCGACAGCACATGATCATTGTTGAGGTCCGGCACATCCAGCTCGATCAGCTCCAAGCCGGAGCTGCCGTCGGCTGCGAGTCGCCAGAGTTTCCCATCGCCGTTCAAGATCAACCAGCGGCCGTCGAGCGTCCAGTTCGGCGCCTCGATGATCATCTCGTCGGTGCGGAATACCTCAACCGGCGGTGTTCCGGCCGGCGAGCCGATCATGACCTGCGCACTCTGATGAGGTAGGAGCTTCCGTTGGTCGACGTCGGTGATCATCCCGTCGCCCTTTCTAGCCGAGCATCGCGGCCAAAACCAGTCATCGACGCAGGCCGAGCCGGTAGGCCGCGGTGTTCCAGCGGATCTCATTGGCGAAGCTGCGCCGGTCCGTTTCGGCACTGATGATCAACAGCTCGGTGTTCACCATCTCCGCGAAGTCGGTCAGTTCCTCGGTGCCGACGGCCTGGGAGAGGACGGTGTGGTGCGGCCCACCAGCGGTGAGCCAGCACTCGGCCGATGTAGCCAGGTTGGGACGGGGTTCCCAGACGGCTCTGGCGACAGGAAGCTTGGGCAGCGGCTCGTCCGGTGGTACGACGTCGACCTCATTGACGACCAGGCGGAACCGCTCACCAAGATCACAGATCCCGAGCACGATGGCCGGACCGCTGGCCGCCGTGAACACCAGCCGGACCGGGTCCTCGCGGGCACCGATGCCGAGCGGGTGGATCTCCACCCGCGGACGGTCGCCGGCGATCGTTGGGCAGACCTCGAGCATGTGCGCGCCGAGGATCTTGTGCTTGTCCCCGGTGAGGTCGTAGGTGTAGTCCTCCATGAAGGAGGTGCCGCCAGGTTGGCCGGCGCCGATTGCCTTGATCGTGTGCAGCATCACCGAGGTCTTCCAGTCGCCCTCACCGCCGAACCCGTACCCGTCGGCCATCAGCCGCTGCACCGCCAATCCGGGTAGCTGCCGGAGCCCGCCGAGATCCTGGAAGTTCGTGGTGAAGGCACCGAAGCCGCCGTCGGTGAGGAAGTGCCGCAGCCCGGCCTCGATCCGGGCGCCGTAGCGCAGTGACTCGTGCCGTTCACCGCCGACCGCCAGTTCGGGGGCTACGTCGTAGAGGTCGCCGTAGGCCTGCACCAGGTCATCGACCTCGGCGTCGGAGGCGGCGTCGACCGCCGCGACAAGATCATTAACGCCCCAGGTGTTGACCGAGACGCCGAAGCGGATCTCGGCATCGACCTTGTCGCCTTCGGTGACGGCCACGTCGCGCATGTTGTCGCCGAACCGAGCCAGCTTCAGCTGGCGGATGGCGGCGTATCCACGCGCGGCGCGCTGCCAGGAGCCGATCCGGGCGACCACCGACGGGTCAGAGACGTGTCCGACCACGGTCTTGCGGGCAACGCCCAGCCGGGTCTGGATGTAGCCGAACTCCCGGTCGCCATGCGCGGCTTGGTTGAGGTTCATGAAGTCCATGTCGATCTCGGCCCAGGGCAGCGCTGCGTTCGCCTGGGTGTGCAGGTGCAGCAGCGGCGTCTGCAGGGCGTTCAGGCCGGTGATCCACATCTTCGCCGGGGAGAACGTGTGCATCCAGGCGATCACGCCCAAACAGTTGGAGTCGGCGTTCGCTTCCAGCATGACCCGATGGATGGCTGCGCTGTCGGTCAACACGGGCTGCCATTGGACGGACAGCGGAAGCTGCCCCGATTCATTGAGTTGATCAACAATCTGCTGCGATTGAAACTCGACTTGCTGGAGTGTCTCAGGACCATAAAGGCCCTGGCTTCCGGTCAAGAACCAGCAATAAGACACCGCTGCCATGGGATTCCTCCATTCGGACTGCGATCAACGTTGGCCATAGACCCGCTGGTAACGGTCGAAAAGTGAATCCACATCGGATTGCGCGATCGGCAGAGGCTGACCAATCTGGCGGGCGATATGCACAGTGCGAGCAACGTCCTCGCACATCACCGCAGCCTTGACCGCTGCCATCGCCGTCGCGCCGATGGTGAACACGCCATGGTTTTTCATCAACACCGCCGACGAACGATGCCCCGACAGGGTTTCGACGATTCCCCGGCCAACAGAGTCGTCGCCGATCAATGCGAACGGTCCCACCGGGATGTCACCGCCGAATTCGTCGGCGATCATCGTCAACACACATGGGATCGGTTCCCCGCGAGCAGCCCACGCCGTGGCGTACGTCGAGTGGGTATGCACCACCCCGCCAACCTCGGGCATGTGCTTGTAGACGTAGGCGTGCGCTGCTGTATCCGATGACGGCGCATGATCACCTTCCACCAGATTGGCATCAAGATCAGTTACCACCATGTTGTCGGCAGAGAGCTCGTCATAACTCACACCCGATGGCTTGATCACTAACAAATCCCACCCGGGCACCCGCGCCGACACATTGCCGGCGGTCCATACCACCAATGAGTTGCGTGGCAGATGATCATGCAGCTCGGCGACTTCGCGGCGGATCTGCTGCACCACCTCGCGGATCTCAGCGTCTACACCCATGCCGTCTCCGGTCATCGCTGCCGTAGGCCCGTACGAGATCTAACGCCACCTTCAACACTCCTTTGGCACGACGATATCGTTCAGCCTCGACTCGCGGACTGGGCTGGTTCAGTGTGGTGAGCGGGTTGCGTTTGGTCCGGGGCGTGCCGCCCTCAGCGCCTAAGACTTAAGGCAGCTCTGCATAGGTTTCTGACGGTCTGCACAGGTTGCAACCTATGCAGGGCGATCGAAACCTACGTATACGTAGGTTTCAGCATGGACTGGTGGGAGATTCGGTGCCAGGGAGGGATAAAGCGACATGGAGACCAAGGCCAGCCAAGCCATCATCGAGGGCCGCACCGCTCTGGGAATCGAGCTCGGGTCGACGCGCATCAAGGCGGTGTTGATCGGACCGGACCATGCGCCGATTGCGGTGGGAAGCCACGACTGGGAGAACCAGTTCATCGAGCGGACCTGGACCTACTCCTTGGACGCGGTCTGGGGCGGGCTCCAGGCGTGCTACGCCGCTCTGGTTGCCGACGTCCGGCGACGCTACGACGTTGAGCTGATCTCGGTCGGCGCGCTCGGAGTCTCGGCCATGATGCACGGCTATCTCGCCTTGGACTCCGACGGCGAACTGCTGACGCCGTTCCGAACCTGGCGCAACACCAACACCGGCAAGGCCGCCGAACGCCTGAGCGCCGAGTTCGGACATAACATCCCCCACCGCTGGAGCATCGCGCACCTCTACCAGGCAATCCTGAACGGTGAAGAGCATGTCGGCAGCATCGCGCACTTGACGACGCTGGCCGGTTACGTCCACTGGCAGCTCACCGGCCAGCAGGTCCTCGGGATCGGAGATGCCAGCGGGATGGTTCCGATCGACATCGCGACCGGCAGCTACGACGCGAGGATGCTCCGGCGATTCGATCAACTTGCCGCCGAGGCCGGAGTGGAGCTACGACTGGCCGACCTGCTGCCCACGATCGCAGTCGCCGGCCAACCGGCCGGCGAGCTCACCGAAGCTGGCGCCAAACTGCTCGACCCGCCCGCACGGCTGCGCCCGGGAATCCCCATGTGCCCACCGGAGGGCGACGCTGGGACCGGCATGGTCGCAACCAACTCAGTGGCACCACGCACCGGGAACGTCAGCGCCGGCACGAGCATCTTCGCGATGATCGTGCTCGAGCACGAACTCAACCAAGTACACCGCGAGCTGGATCTGGTCACCACACCAGCCGGTGACCCGGTGGCGATGGTGCACTGCAACAACGGCGCCAGCGAACTGCATGCCTGGGTCGGCTTGTTCGCGGAATTCGCCGAAGCACTAGGTGCCGACGTCGATACCGCCACGATCTTCAAAACCTTGTTCATTGCCGCTCGGGACGGTGAGCCCGACTGCGGCGGGCTGTTGGCCTACAACTACCTCTCGGGCGAGCCAATCACCGAACTCGACGAAGGTCGCCCGCTCTTCCTCCGCTCCCCGGACGGCAGCTTCAATCTCGCCACCTTCATGCGCACCCACCTGTTCGCATCCCTGGCCACGTTGCGGATCGGCATGGACGTATTACAGAAGGTTGAAAGCGTACGGCTGGATCGGATGTTCGCACATGGGGGGCTGTTCAAGACCAAGGGCGTTGCGCAGAACTTCCTCGCTGCCGCCATCAACACCCCCGTCTCGGTCGGCGAGGTCGCTGCCGAGGGCGGCGCCTGGGGAATCGCAGTCCTCTCGGCGTACCTCGTCCATCAAACCGGCGGCCAGACGCTGGACGACTTCCTGAATACCCACGTATTCGCCGACACCGACCTGCTGACGGTAGACCCCGACCCGGCCGAGGTCGCCGGCTTCGACGCCTTCATGCAGCGATACATAGCCGCCCTACCTGTCGAACGAGCAGCCATCGAACACACGCAGGCGAGTTCCTGACCCTTAGCTCCGGACCTGCGAATGACAATCAATGCCCGGCCCCGTCATGTGCGCTGAGCCCTTCGACAAGCTCAGGACGGCGCTTGTCGAAGCGCGCCCTTCGACAGGCTCAGGGCTCGTGTGATTCGGCGAGAACTCGGACGTCCCAGGGGCCGAGCTCAAGGTCTCGCATCGGATTTGCCCCTTCGTCGAGAACATCAGCCATCTCATGGGGAAGTCTGAGCTGGACCGGCGCCCAGCTCCAGTTGTGGACTACGTGGATCCGTTCGCCAGTCGAGTTGGTTGCCGAATAGACGGTCACCGACGCTGGCAACGCGTCCCACGTCTGGTGTTGCTCCCGGGGCGACAGCCACCGAACAAGATCAGCAGCAAGGACAGCGTTCGGCACCGTTCCCACCGTGGTGATCCGACCCTGACCGAACTCACTGGACACCACGCTCGGGAACCGGCCGAAGTGCGGGTGTTCGTAGCCGACGATCACCTTCGCACCATCGCTGATGAGCTGGTCAACCCAGCTCGTCCCCGCAGCTCCCCCCGACAAGTTGATTGCGTCTGTTTCGGCAACCACCGGCAGCGGTTCGGTGAGATTGGAGAACTCCTGATACCGGACGCCTCCACCCTCCGCGAGGTGTGCCGGTTTGACCTCGAGCCGCGCTCGACCTTCCTCGTCGCCGTACGCAGTGCGCGGACCGATCACCAGATGCCCGCCGGCGGCGGCGTAGTCCCGCAGCCAGGTCAACAGTGCGTCGTCGGCGATCAGCAGACCAGCCACGATCAAGACCGGCAGCTCCGCGGCCAGGGTCGTTGGCTCGAGATGGCGCTCTCCGTCGGCACCGATGATCTGGACGTCGTGGATGAGGCGCGCCGGCACCCGGGCATCGAAGGTACCGCGGTAGAACGCCTCAAAGATCCGGTGATAGGACCGCTGATCTACGTCGGACAGAGACCCGACACTCGTCATGCCAGGCTTCGGGAAGGCAGCCTGAAACGCCAATCCCCACTTGGATCGAGAGGAGTACAGCAGGCCGATGTCAGCGTCTGGCCGCAGTCCGACCACGCGTGAACCGGCTGTCCGGAAGTCCGCGCCGAGACGACTCAGCTCCGCATACACGCGTCCCGGCTGCTGGTCGTGCGGGAGGATGCCGACCCAGTACGTTTCGGTGCCGAAGTGGTTGGTGTGCCAGTGCCAGTACTCGATCATCTCCGCGCCGCGAGCCACGAATGCCCAGGCGGCCTGGCGCCACTGCCCGTCGAAGGCTGGGAAGTTGGTCGCAGATCCGCCGATCGCGCCTGCGTTGGTTTCGGTGATCAGAAAGGGAGCCTGCTTCGAAGCGTGCATCCGGTCCGCTGAGAGGAACAGACTCCATACCCCTGAGGTCGTCCAGCCCTGGGCAGCCACGCTGGTGCTCGGCACGGCCAGCGCATCCTGCATGCCGTAATACGGGTTTCCCGCGGTCACGTCGAGGGCGCGAGTGAGGTTTGCGTCGTCGACTGTCGGCCGTTCGTAGGAAATGCAGGTCGTGACGAACTGGTCGTCCCGGGCGTATTCGCGAACGATGTCAGCCTGCCAGGTGATGAACTCCGTGGTCAGTTTGGCTTGGAAAGTACGCCAGGCGAGATCGTACTGGGGCTGCCAATTGCCGTCCGGTGTCCACAAATCTGCCCACGTGGTCAGCTTGTGTGACCAGTAGACCAGGCCCCACGCCTCGTTGAGGGCTTCAACTGTGCCGTAGCTATGACGCAGCTCGTCGAGGAAGCGTTGGAACACGCCGTGGTTGTGAAACAGCAGCATGCCGGGTTCGTTGTCGACCTGGAATCCGATCACAGCGGGGTGGCTGGCGTAGCGGGAGGCGATCTTGCGAATGACTCTCTCGGCGTAGAACTTGAACGCCGGATGGGTGTAGTCGATCTCCTGCCGCCCACCCCACGGCATCCGCTGCCCGGTAGCAGTCTCAGCGGCGATCTCAGGATAGCGACGGGCCAACCAGGGCGGAGCGGCATAGGTCGGG
>DATEWO010000113.1:0-17524 GCA_035257925.1 Propionibacteriaceae bacterium
GGCCGGCTGACGTGGAGCCGACCTGTTACGTCTGCGGGCCCACTGCATTCGTTGAGACGGTGTCGGATCTGCTGGTCGGCCTCGGGCACGATCCAACCATGATCAGAACAGAGCGGTTCGGGCCGAGTGGCCCGTGAGGAGGTAGCTAGGAAATGGATACAGACGGAGTCGCGGTCTACGACGGGAACACCCTGGCAGGTCCGCTGTCGGAGGTGTTCGGCGTCGAGCTGACGACCGCGGCTGGCCGATGCCGCAGCTGCGGAACGACCTCCCAGGTAGCCACATTCCGGGTCTACGGCCCCGCCCCCGGGTTTGTGGGACGCTGCCCGCATTGTGAGGATGTGCTGTTGCGGCTGGTCCGCACCCCCGATGCACTCTGGTTGGACTTCAGCGGGGTGTCCGCCCTGAGGATCCCCATGCCAACGGACTCAGATGAGGAGCAGTAACGATGATCCGCGAAAACTTCCGTGAATACCTTGAGGAGCTCATTCGTGACGGCTACTCAGTTCGCCACGACGAACACGGCTCGGACCCTGATCTGATCGATCCGGGCGGCAATCCGATTGAAACCTGGCGTGCGGACTATCCGTACGAGGAGCGGATGGATCGCGACCAGTACGAAGAAGAGAAGTACCTCCTCCAAATCGAGCTGTTGAAGTTTCAGGACTGGTCACAGGAAACCGGTGCCAAGCATGTGATCTTGTTCGAGGGTCGCGATGCAGCCGGCAAGGGCGGCACGATCAAGCGGTTCATGGAGCATCTCAATCCGCGTGCGGCCCGCGTCGTCGCCCTGGGCAAGCCGACCGAGACCGAGCAAGGCCAGTGGTACTTCCACCGCTACGTCGCCCACCTGCCAACAGCTGGAGAGATCGTGCTCTTCGACCGTTCCTGGTACAACCGGGCTGGCGTCGAGAAAGTGATGGGGTTCTGTACCGGCGAGGAGTACAGCCAATTCCTCCGACACGCACCTTTGTTTGAAGAAATGCTCGTCGAGAGCGGCTTTTCGCTGACGAAGCTCTGGTTTTCGGTTACCCAACAAGAACAGCGCACCCGGTTCGCGATCCGTCAGATCGACCCGGTGCGACGCTGGAAGCTCTCGCCGATGGACGTCGAATCGCTGGACCGCTGGGACGACTACACCAAAGCCAAAGAAGCGATGTTGCTGACCACCGACACTGACTATGCGCGATGGACTTCCATCAAGAGCAATGACAAGAAGCGTGCCCGGATCAACGCGATGCGCTGTTTCCTTCACCAGTTCGACTATGAGGACAAGAATCCAGATGTGGTCTACGCTCCTGATCCGCTGCTGGTCGAGCGGGGCCGCGATGCCGTCGACTAGCCGAGATCGTTACTGGAGGGCACCGTGATCCGCTCGCTCACCGAGGTCCAGAAAGCTGCGACGTTCTACTTGATCACGCTTGGCCTGGCGGTGCTCGTGGCGCTGTTCGGTCCTGCCGGCGCAGACAGCATTCAGACCCTCAACATGCTGACCGCCACCGCCGGGGTGCTGCTCATGCTTCTGGTGATCACGCCCGATGGATACCACCGGGCTGGCTGGGCGCAGCTCGCCTTGCACCGCGCCGGATTTCGGTATTGGCCACTGGCGCTGCTCGGTCCGGCTGCCGTGCTCGCCGTGTCGTACGGCGCGGCGACGCTGCTGGGCGTGGTGTCTTTGCAGTTCGAGTCGGACGCCGCGATCAACCTCGCCATCAACATCGTCATCATCTCCTTCTTCGCCTTCTTCGAAGAGATCGGCTGGCGCGGCTACATGCTGCCAAACCTGGCCACCCGCTACCCGCGGCTGGCGCCGGCGCTGGTCGGATTCCTGCATGGCGTCTGGCATCTGCCGCTGATGCTGCTCACCACCGCATACAACCCGGCCGGCAACCGGCTGATCGTGGTGCCGCTCTTCCTCGCGGTGCTCACCGTTGCAGGAATCCTTTACGGGTATCTGCGTAACGAGTCCGGCAGCCTCTGGCCCGTGGTGATCGCGCACGGCACCTTCAACGCGGTCCTCGGAGTGCTGGCCGGCGCGGCGGTGACCAACAATCCGACGACGGCCGCGTATCTAACCGGCGAGACCGGTGTGTTCACACTTCTCGCGCTGGTCCTTCTGACGTGGATCCTGATGAGGCGCTCGGCGATGCAAAAGGAAGATCATCTCGTAGCGCAAAGGTAAGCCATGATCTAGCTCAAGATCTTCCCTGACCCCAGCCGAGCCAGAAGCCCGGCCAGCAGGGCGATGCGGGGGACGACGCTGTCGAGCTCCAGCCACTCGTCGGGCCCGTGGGCGTCGCCACCCACCGGGGCGAGGCCGTCGATAGTGGGCAGTCCGGCAGCCGCGGTCGTATTGGCATCACCGGCTCCACCGGTGGCCATCTCACCGACCTCGAACCCGAGATCGCGGGCGACCCCCTGGGCCACCGCGACCAGTGCGCCTACGGCCGGGGTGCGCTCCATGGGCGGGTGCCGGTGGCTCGGCACCAGCCGGGCGCTGGCGCCGGGCACCGTGGTCGCGGCCACGATCCGCGCCACCTCTGCCATGGCCTGCTCGAATGCGGCCGTAGTTACCGCCCTGACCTCCACCTGCATGACGGCCCGGTCGGCGACCACATTGGTGCGGCGGCCACCCTGCAGTACCCCGACGTTGCAGGTCACCCCCGGCCAGCGATCGCTGAGGGCCTGGAGCGCGACTGTCTTGTGGGCCGCCTCAAGGACGGCATTGACACCCTCCCCTGGACGGACGCCGGCGTGCACAGCCTTGCCCTCGACCTCGATGCTGAACGCCGAGATGCCCTTGCGGGCCGAGACCAGCGCGCCGTTGGTCCGGGCCGCCTCCAGCCCCACGGCGAGGTCGTGCTCGGCGACCAAGGCCTCGATCAAGGGGCGGCTGAACGGCGAGCCGATCTCCTCGTCTGGCGAGCAGACCAGGGTGATGGCGGCGAAGTCATTGAAGCCGGCCAGGTCGCAGAGCACCTCGACCGCTTCGAACCCGGACACCACACCCGCCTTGTCGTCGGTGATCCCGGGTCCGTACGCGCGCCCGCCCTGAGCTCGGAACGGGCGCGCGGCGGCCGTACCCTCGTCGAACACCGTGTCCATGTGGGCCAGCAACAGAAGGCGCCGTCCACCCTCGGCAACCGTCCGACCTCCGGCGCGCCGGCCGACCACCATGTCGCCCAATGGCGGCCCCACCCATTGCCGGTCCGGCCGGTGGCGGTGGCGCTCTACGTCCCATCCGCCCAACTCGAATCGGGCGTGGCACAGGTCGGCCACCCGGTTCACGCCCTCGGTGGTGAAGGAGCCGGAGTCGATGTTGACCAGCTCTTCAATCCGGGCCAGCACGTCGCCGAAGCGCTCCCGCAGCAGCGCCAGCAGGCTGGACGGTTCGGTTCGCGGGTCGATCACAGACGGCCGGAGCTAGCCCTGGACCCGGAACTCAGCTGACAGTTTGTTCATCAGCGCGTCAAGATCGACATCCACCTTTTGTCGCGACGGATCCTGATCATGCCAGGCAATGATCTCCGGCGCGGCCTGCTCGAGAGTGATCGTCGCGACGTAATCCGGCACCACACTGCGCAGCTTGGAGTTGTCGAAGATCATCGAGTGAGCGCTGTCTCCGAGTAGCGCCGCACCCCAGACCGGATCAGCGGCTGCGATCGCATCGGACGGCACGTGGACGATCTTCGCCTCGGCACCGGCCGCCTTGGCCAAGATCATGGTGACCTGGTTCCAGGTCAGCACGTCGTCAGAGGTGATGTGGAAAGCCTCACCGAGCGTCCGGGTGTTGCCGAGCAGTGGCACGAAACCCTTGGCGAAGTCGTCGCTGTGCGTCAGGGTCCAAAGCGACGTGCCATCACCGTGTACAACGACCTCCTTGCCCTGTCGCATCCGCTCTACCAGGGTCCAGCCGCCGTAATACGGCACCGAGGTGCGGTCGTATGTGTGGGACGGCCTGATGATCACCGCCGGAAAGTCCTCCTCGCGGTAAGCCTGTACCAGTCGGTCCTCACAAGCGATCTTGTTCCGGGAGTACTCCCAGAACGGATTGCTCAGCGGGGTGGACTCGGTCACCGGCACCCGGGCTGGCGGAGCCTGGTACGCCGAAGCCGAGCTGATGAAAACGTACTGCCCGATCCGGCCACGGAATCGCTCGATGTCGGCCTCGACATGGTCCGGCGTGAAAGCCACCCAGTTCACCACCACGTCGAACTCCTGCCCGTCTAGCGCCTCCCGCACCGAGGCAGGATCGCGTATGTCGCCCTGCAGGATGCTCATTTCGGCGGGTAGCGGTCGGAGTTGGGTCGCCCCGCGATTCAGGGCGTACAGGTCGATACCGCGCTGCACCGCCATTCGGCAGCACGCTGAGCTGATGGTCCCGCTGCCGCCAATGAAGAGGACCCGGAGTGCGCTCATCGTGAGGCCCGACCAAACCGGCGCGACGATCCGCCCCTGGCCGGCGCTGAGAGGCCATCGATCGCCGCTACCTCCGCGGCCGTCAGCTCGATTCGTGCACCGGCGGCGTTGGCAACGATGCGTTCACGGCGTGACGACTTGGGGATCACCACGAAACCGTGCGCTATGTGCCAGGCGACGATCACTTGCGCGGTTGTTGCATCGTGCTCTGAGGCGATGGAAACCAGCGTCGGGTCGCTCAGGTTGCTCACCTTGAACGGGCTGTATCCCTCCAGCACCACTCCTCGTTGCTGCAACCCTGAGACGACATTCGCGTCGTAGATCGAGGGCCCCCAGCGGATCTGGTTGACCTCAGGTGTCGCACCTGTTGCTTCGGTCAGTTCATCGATCTGGGCCAGCGAGTAATTGCTCACGCCAACGGCCTTGGCCAGACCGTCCTGACGCGCCCTGACCAGCTGCTCCCAGACTCGCGGCGCTGCCCGACCGTTAGGCGGCCAGTGCACCAGCCAAAGATCGACGTAGTCCAAGCCCAGCTTTGACAGGCTCTCCTCGAGGGTCCGACGCTCTCGACCCGCATGACCAGGCGGCAGCTTGGTCGTAACGAACACCGATTCCCGAGCAACCGTCGACGAGGCCAAGGCTTTCCCGATGCCGGACTCGTTGTGGTACGCCGTCGCAGTATCGATATGTCGGTATCCAGCTTGGAGTGCGTGGGCTATTGCCTGTGGCGCCTCACGATTGCTGATCTGCCAGGTCCCGAATCCGAGTAGCGGCATGAAGCCGTTGCTCAGCGTCGTGGCCGGCTGTGCGTAATCGTCAGCGGTCATAGTCGCACGTTAGCCGAGCCGATGAGGACCAGTTGGCGAGGGGCGCAGCGTTTTCACGAGGCTCCTTCCTCTTCGGTATCGATATAAAAAATAGCCGGCCGTACTATTTCGTACTCGAGACCGTTTTGGATTGGTCTTTCGCATCCCGAATTGGTGGCGCCTCTCATATTTGTGCTGCTGGTACGCCATTTTGAAAAATCACCCATCCCGGCATTGCGCCACGCCGAATAGCTGGCATGGATATTGCAAGCGGTCAACCGATGCGCCGCAGAGTCCTCATGGCATTGGCCTCGCTGCTTATCACCGCAGGAGGCCTGGCCGGTTGCAGTGCTCAAGCTGCGCCGTCCCCGACAGCTCCGAGCAACGCCGCGTCGATGCCTGCTGGTCCGGTCATCAACTTGAGCTCGCTGATGTTCGATCCGGCCACGATTACGGTTCCAGTGGGCACAACGATCACCTGGCGTAGCGAGGAATCGATCACTCACACAGTGACATCCGGACGCTACGAAGGAGTCGATGAGACGACCGGCCTGCGGTCCTCGCAAGACCCGGACGGCACGTTCAACGCAAGACTCGAAGGAAAAGGCAAAACATTCAGTTTTACCTTCACTGAACCCGGCAGTTACACCTATTACTGCGACATTCACCAGGGGATGAACGCCACGATTGTGGTCGTCGCCGATCCCACATCCGCCGAGGGCCAAAAGTAGCAGAACTATGTCGGCGCCCTCTCAAGCCAGCGCAATTGCGCAACTCAAGAAAGGTCCATCATGAAGAAGCATTGGGCTCGCTTTTCCATTTCCGCCGCGGCGGTTCTCGTTCTCGCGGCCGGCTGCAGCAGCGGCACGAGCGCGCCAGCAGGTATGCCGGCCCCCGAGATCGCGCCGTCCTCCGCCGCGTCCGCACCCATGACCCACTCAGCAACTCATTCACCGACCACCGCTGCCGTGGCCCCGGATGCGACCGAGGCGGCCGCGCTGCGTGCGACGCTGACCAGTCTGTTGTCCGATCACGTCTGGTTGGCAGGGAACGCGTTGGATACCGCAGTGAGGAAGCAGGGCGACCTGAAAGATCCGCAGGTAGTCGGTGCGGTCAAGGCCCTGGACGCCAATTCAGTCGCACTGGCCAAGACGCTCGGATCGGTCTACCCCGACGCCGAGAAGCCATTCCTGACCTCCTGGCGGCAACACATCGGATTCTTCGTCGACTACACCCTGGGCAAGGCCACCGAGAACGACAAGCAGGTCGCCCAGGCCAAGGCCGATCTTGATGCCTACCGGGTCTCCTTCGGCCAGCTGATCAACTCCGTAGTTCCGGAGCTCCCTGCCGACGCGGTCGCAGAAGAGCTAGTCCCCCACGTCGACTCGCTGTTCGCCGCAATCGACGCCAGCGTCGCCGGCAAGCCCGACTACCAGACCAAGCTCAGCATTGCAGCCAGTCACATGCCGATGACCGCGGCAGTCCTCACCAGCGGAATCGTTGCCAACAAGAACATCGCATCGTAGTAGTGGCGTCATTCTGCCGGCCGGGCAATCCACCCGGCCGGCAGAAGTCACCCAGGCTCGGCAAGTTCAGCGGACTCTGGGCCGTCCTGGTCTCGGATCAGCTGCACGACTGCCGATACCATTTCCGCATCAGCACACCGCGGTGATGATCAAGCGCTATGGCCAATCGGGGGCACTCGACCGCACTCGGAGGGAGACAGCGTGAGCCCCACGTCCGGCCAGCCATTGGTCCGTCTGGAGGCAGTGTCGAAGTCGTACGGCGGCGGTTCTTCCAAGCTTGATGTGCTGGACCAGATCGCCCTGGACCTGCCCCAGGGCGAGACCACCAGCCTCGTCGGCCGATCCGGGAGCGGGAAGTCGACGCTGCTTTCCTTGATCGCTGGGCTGATGCGCCCCGATACCGGACGCATCTACATCGGCGGCCAGCAAATGGACCAGCTCGATGACGATGGGCGGGCCAGTCTTCGCGCCGAGCGGATCGGCTTTGTCCTCCAGTCCGACAATCTGATCCCGTTCCTGACCGCGGTCGAGAACGTGGAGCTGGCTCTTGGCTTCGCCTCGGGTCGACGTTCCACCGCACGGGCTCGAGAACTCTTGGTCGATCTCGGCCTCGGGCATCGGATGGATCATCTTCCCCGCCAATTGTCCGGCGGAGAGTCGCAGCGAGTGGCGGTAGCCGTGGCGCTGGCCAACGAACCGGATCTGCTCCTCGCCGACGAGGTGGTCGGCCAGCTGGACACTGCGACTGCCGCCGGCGTCATGGAAATGATCTTCACGGCCTGCCGAGAGCGCAACCTCACTGTCTTGTACGTGACGCACGATGAGCAGCTCGCCCGCCAAGCCGACCGTTCGCTGCGCCTCACCGATCACAAGGTGGTTCGGGGGTGAGCATCGACGCTTCCATCGCCGTGGACTCGGTGATCGTTGAACACCAGACAGCCAGCGGACCGGTACGCGCCCTGGACGGTGTCTCCTTCACTGTCGCTGGCGGGTCGAGCGTGGCGATCACCGGACCCAGCGGCGGGGGCAAGTCCACGCTGCTCAGTGTGATCGGAGGGCTCTCTCGGCCAACGTGGGGCACCGTACGGATCGGTGACGCGGAGATCTCGGAGTTGTCCGAGCGCGATCGCTCCGACTTTCGGCGCAGTCACATCGGGTTCGTCTACCAGGCAGACAACCTGCTTCCCTTCCTTACCCTGCTGGAAAACGTGGGGCTTCAGCTATCGCTCAACGGAAAGTCGTCGGGGACCGGGAAATCGCTAGCGGTGCTTGCCGAGCTCGGCCTCGCTGGCCTGGCCTACCGGCTACCCGACCACCTCTCGGGCGGGCAGCGGCAAAGAGCTGCGGTGGCCCGGGCGATCGTGCACCAACCCAAGATCATTCTCGCCGACGAGCCGACCGGCGCGCTGGATACGGCCAACGCCACCGGCGTCATCGACCTGCTGCTGGCCATGCAACGCGAGATCGGCGCGACGTTGATCATGGTGACTCATGATCGCGACGCCGCCAGGCGGTTGGACCGGCAGGTCCACCTGCGCGACGGACGGGTCTCATGATCGGCAGCTACGTCTGGCGCGACCTACGCCGCAACCCCAGACGCAGTCTCACCGCACTCGCCGGGATGACGCTGGGGATCGGCCTGTTCTCGGCCGTCTTGTTCTTCATCGACGGTTCCTCGGCGACAATGACCGAGCGCGCGATTGCTCCCATCCCGATCGACATGCAACGGCTCCTCTCCGATCCGCTGGGCAATCAGGTTCGCCTCACCCAGCACATCACGCCGTCCCGACTGCAACCCGGCCAACGCGGGCACGTCACGCTTGCCTTGGTGAACAACAGTTCCCATCCCGCCAATGAGGTCGTCATCAGAGACGAACCTCTGCCGCCCTTGAAGTACGTCCCCAACTCGACGACGCTCGACGGCTTGCGAGTGCCCGATCCCGCGGGTGACTTCCCGTTTGCTCAAGGGGTGGCCAAGCTCGGGCTCAACCTGGGCACGGTGCCGACCAAGTCCAAGGTCACGATCGGATACGACGTGGTGGCGGACTCAGCCGTGGAGTCCGTCCCCTCCTTGGGTCCGAGCGCGAGTTTCTCCAGCCGTGAGATTGGTATCCCGGTCAAGGCCAACACCTCTGAACCGCTGAGTCTTGACGAGCTGACCCGGCAGATCAGCAAGATCCCTGGGGTAGCGCGAGCAGAGCCGCTGTCGTTGGTGGATCTCGACCGCGGCTCACTATCGGCTGGCCCGAAGCGGCTCCCCGAAGCGGTCCGCGTCTTTGGCCTGGATCACCGATACCTCGAGCAAGACCCATCCATCAAGATCATCAGCGGGGCCTACCAACCCGCCTCCGGCTTGATCAGCGCGGAGGCGGCTCGAGCCTTGTCCATCGGTCCCGGTGGTGTCGTGCAGATTCGGGTGCCCGGCATGAACCAGCCCCTCAGCGTACGCATCAGCGGCATTACCGATGTGTCGCGGGCGAAGTCGCTGTTCTACAGCCGGGAAGGAAAACAGCTCGAGCAGTTCGTCTATGTTCGAAACTCGGTGATCGTCGGGCCGGAAGTGTTCTCGAAAACGATCATCCCGGCATTTCAGAACGTGACGACGGCCCCGGGCACGATCCTTCGCAGTCGACCGATCCTGGAGGTCGATGTATTCGTGGTGCGCGAGCCGCTCGATGCCGATCCCGCAACGGCACTAGCCCAGACCAAGGCTGTCGCTGACGCCGTGAATGCCGTCGCGCCGGGGCAAGACGTCTTGATCGACAACATTTCCAATGCACTCGAGGTGGCCAGCGAGGACGCCCGAACGGCGAAACGCATGTTCGTCTTCCTTGGGCTCCCCGGTGCTCTGCTGGCTGCCATCCTCACCTCGTATGCGGGCGGCGTGCTGGCCAGTGCGCTGCGTAGGGAACAGGCGATCCTCCGGATCCGCGGCGCCAACCGGCGTCACCTGCTCCGGATGCATGCGCTACGCACCCTTGCACTCGCCGTTGTCGGATCGTTGCTCGGTGTCGCGTTGGGTCTCATCTCGGCGGCTTTGGTGCTGTCCCCCGATGCTTTGGCCAGCGCCTCTCCGGCGAGCCTGCTCGTCTCCGCTCTGCTCGGTGCAGGCGTCGGATTTCTGGCCACTGGCGTCGCGCTGTACACAGCCGGCCGGCGCTCGATCACTCGCCAGATCACCGACGAGCGAGCCCAACTGGCATCACGACCGCCGCTATGGCGCCTTCTCGGGATCGACTTTCTGATCTTGGGTGTCGCAGCTGCTGTTGCCTGGTACCAGCGTCGCCACGGCGGCTTCGAGGGTGTGCGCGGATCGGTCTACTACGGCCGCTCAGTGGTGCTGCGTCAGCATCTGGTGATCATCCCGATCGGGATCTGGCTCGGCGGCGTTCTGGTGCTGGGCCGGGTCGTGGAGCGAGTGTTCGCCCATCTCCCGCTGCCGCGTCGGCACCGGTTCGGCCGGCCCCTCAGAGGACTCCTCACGCGCAGCATCCGGCGACGCTCCTGGGCGGCAGCCTCGGCAGTGATCATGGTGGGCTTGATCGTCGCCCTGGGCACCAGCGTGGCCTCCTTCAGCGCCTCGTATGACCAAGCGAAGGCGCGGGATGCGAGGTTCGTGGTGGGTTCGGACGTACGCATCACACCGGCGCCGATCAGTGCTCTTGATCATCCGCCGCAGTACGCTGACAAGCTCAGTGTCTCCGGCATCCAAACGGCGACGCCGGTGGTGTACGGGCTGCTGAACGCGCTCGTGGAAAGCGAGCTCAACGAGGACGCGGGGAACATGGCCGCGATCGATCCGGCCGCGTTCGGGCAGCTTGCGCCACTCGTTGATTCCGATTTCGTCGGGACAACAGCGGCTAGCGCAATGGAGGCCTTGCAGCGGCAGCCGGACGGCGTGTACTTGGGCGTTGAGCTCGCCGATCGGCTTGACGTGGAACCTGGCGACGACGTACAGGTTCTTTTCGCTCGGGCGACCAAGGAGCAGCAGCTGTCCGAGATGAAGGTCATCGGGCTTTTCGAGCGCGTTCCCGGCTTTCCCGAGGGCGTGGACCTGCTGGTCAACATCGAACGTCAGATGCAGCTGATCCCCTCGACCAACGCCACGTTCTTCCTGGCGCAGACAACCGACCCGAGCGATGCCACTCTGGATCAGGCAGTCGCCGAACTGCAAGACGGTCCCGGTTCGACGGATGCTCTACAGATCGATACGCGGGCAACTGCCCTCGACAAAGACCAGTCAAGTCTCGCGGCGCTGAACATTCGCGGCCTGCTCACTCTCGACTCTGCTTATGGCTTAGCCATGGCGGCCACGGCGATCACGATCTTCGTCTTCGGATTGTTGCTGCAGCGCAGGCGGGAGTACGTCACGCTGCGCGCCCAAGGCCTGCTGATCGGAAAGATCCGGTCGCTGCTGGTCACGGAGTCCGTCGTCGTGGCGGTGGTCGGAGCGGGCCTCGGGGCGCTCGTCGGCGCCGGTATGGCGTACTTCCTCGTGACGGTGTTGCGCCCACTGTTCGTACTTCGCCCGGAAGTCGTCCTGCCACGGGACGGCATTGTCCTCCTGGCCGCGCTTGTGCTGGCTGTTTCGGTCATCGCGTCGCTGGCGGCCACCGCCCTTGTTCGTCGCCTACCTCCTGAGGAGCTGTTACGTGATGAGTAGCCAATCGAAAGACAGTCGCACCTCGACATCCGGCACATCGGCGCTCGGTGTTATCGTCAGCGAAATGCGTGCGCCCGTCCGCTTTCGCCGTAAGGCTGCGGCCGTCGCCGGTGCTTTCGTCGTGGCATCCGCGACGGCAGCGTGCAGTGCTGGGGCATCGCAAGAGACGGCACCATCACCGTCGCAGACCCCGGCGCCAACGCAGGTAGCGGCATCGACGCCGTCGCCCACCCCTTCTCCTACGCCACCTGCCACGCCCAGCAGCCCGGCAGTGCAAAGGATCAACGCGGATTACAAGAAATTCGACCCCAAGAACTTCGGCGAGCCAACGGGTGACCTGAACAAGTGGTATCCACTGGTACCCGGAACTCAGACGCTGCGGGACGGTTCGATCACGCGCGGAAGCCGGAAGCTCACGCATCAACTACGCGTCACCGTCACGGATGTGACGAAGGAAGTGAACGGTGTCCGTACGGTCCTGGTTCTGGACCAAGACATCGACGCCGGCCAGGTTGGCGAAGCGTCGCTGGACTACCTCGCACAGGACAAGTTCGGGAACATCTGGTACCTCGGGTCATACACCGAGCTTTATGAGGGTGGCGAGTTCGTCAACGCCGTCGACGCCTGGCTTGCAGGCGAGAACGATGCGAAGCCGGGTGTCTGGATGTTGACTGCCCCGAAAGAGGGCATGAAGTTCGTCCAGGCTCAGACCTCGGAGGAGACCATTCGTGCCGAAGTTGCCAAGGTCGACGAGCGGAAATGCGTCCCGTTCGACTGCTTCAAGTCGCTTGCCATCCTCGAGGACGGCAGCGAGTTCAAGTACTACGGTCCGGGCGTCGGCCATATCGCAACAGAGCCCAATTACTCCGGCGGTGAGCAGGAGATAGAAGAGCTGGTCAACGTCGTCAAGCTGAAGCCCCAGGGCCTGGCCGAAATGAGTGCGGAGGCATTGAAGCTGGACAAGCGGGCAAGCAAAGAGGCTAAGGGCGTCTTCGGCAACTCCGAGCCGGCGCAGCGCCCCTGAGGTTCCTACTGGGTGGCCGCGGACTGCGCGGAGTTCGCCGAAGTCCGCTCGCCTCGGCGGAGGCGTCTCATGATCGTGGTGCGAATCTTGGCGATGCGCCCAGTCGGAGCGGACTCGGCGTTTGAGTGCATATCCGCGCCGCTATGTGCGCCCGGTCCGGCGAGGCTTCCGATGAGCTCGAGCAGCTCGTCCTCGTCAAGTCCTTGGGAGACCAGCCGCTCGGGATCCTCCGGGTCGCGGGTGAACACGTACAACCGATCGTTCTGCCTGGCGAGGACGATGTCAGCGCTCAGATCGGCTGTCTCGGCGCTGCCTGCTGCGGAGTATTGGGTGACCGTCACCAGCGCACTCCGCTCGGCCGACGCGAGCACTTGGTCGGGGTCGGTGGAGTCACGCTCCGGGTCGCCACTGGGAAGCCGTTCGCGCAGCCGGCGAAGCGCCTCGTCGATCTCTCGGAGCGAGAGCTCGTGTACGCCGAGCGCGTCAATCAGCACCTCAAGGGCGACCCCCTCAGCCTGCGGGAGCAACAATGTCCGCCACGGCTCCCCCGGCTCGGTGCCGGTCACCCGAGCATCGATGACTGATCGCGCGCGCTGCTGGAACACCACTGCGATGCCCAGGTCGCCACGGACCTGGAGGCGATCCGTCTCCGGCAAGGCCACCAGGAGCTGCCGGGCAGCCAGCGACCGTACCGCCTCGGCAACCTCCTCCTCGGACGGCATCTCATCCAGGAAGTCGACGACGGCATCGACTGCCACCATCTCGGCGAGGCTGTAACCACCAAGGGGTACCGGTCCGGTGCTCACCAAGTGGAGCACCGCCTCGATCAAGCCCGGCGGGAGACGAACGTCTGACTGTGTCTCTGTCATGACTCCTTCTGGGCTTTGATCGGGACGCGGGCCGCTAGGCGCAGGCGTCGGTTGCCAACTCCTATCTCGATTGGTCGGGCAGATACCGCATCGGGCAACGTCCAGCGGTCCGACCGCCCGTCGCCCGACAACAACTGGCGGGCGCTGGACGCTGCAGACTCGGTGACCCACACCTGCGAATTGCCGAAGAGTCCACGGCCCCGCCCACGCCTTGGACCGGGCGTCAGCTCCACCAACGGGTCCTCTCGCAACGGCCCGAGGAACCGGCGTACCAGATCAGAGTGACTCAGGCTCTTTTCCTGGACGACCTGGTCCTCAGCGTCCAGGCGTGCGAGCGTCGCTCTCAACCTGCGGGTCGTGCCGTGCGGCAGTGGCACCGTAGAGAGTAGCTGCGGCGAGAGGTACATCGGCCGCCGTTCGGTGACCGCGGAGAGCCCCCACGGCCCGACATTGCGCTTGGTCACGCGGTAGACCACGAAGTCCATCAAATGCAAGACGTCGTTCCAGGTCGGCAGCTTGTGTCCTCCCCCGAACGCCGCCGGGGTCTTCTCCAGCTGCATCCATGTGCCGGTAGCGGTGCGCCCGTGTAGCTTCTCGCGCACCAGCGGCCCGTGCATGCCCAGATCGGGATAACTTTGCTTGTCCACCGTGCGGTGGTGACTCGACAATCGCTCCCTAGTCACATCCGGAAACCGCCAACGCTCGTACAACTCAGGGTCGTCGACCAGTACGTGCCCGCCGTACAGCACATCACGGAGCTGGTTGACGTCGAGGCCGTGCGCCTCGAGATCGGCGAGCACTGCAGCCTCGTTCGGCGTAAGACTCTTGGCCGCATGAACCAGTCCGCGGCGGTAACGACCGTGGCGGGTTGTCAGCTGCACGAGCAGGCGCACTCGAGTGCGTACGCGTTCGGCCTGTTGCTCACTGGCCTCGGTAGGTTTTGTGGCCCTGCTCATCAACCTGCCCGGCATCTGGCCAGGTTACTGCGATAGCGACCGTCGGCGCACCAGTCAGATTTGATCTTGATCACGGCTCTTCCGACGTTGGGAGTTGGCGCGCGTCTCGAAGCCCTGCTGGAACTGAACGAGCCGTGGGGCGTAACGTTCGGACATATCCGCGACCGCTCAGGCCCAAGCGGGCCCCCGGCTAGGAGGTCTCAATGACGCAGGACCTGGATCCGCTCGAGACCCGCGAGTGGCTGGACGCACTGGACTCAGTCGTGACGTTCGACGGCTCGGATCGGGCGACATTCCTGCTGGACGAGCTGCTCAGCGGCGCCCGCCGCAGCGGCGTGCCAGTGCCGTACTCGGCCAATACTCCTTATCTGAATACGATCCCGCCGGATCGTGAGCCGCAGTACCCAGGCGACCTGGCGCTGGAACGCAAGATCAGATCGCTGATCCGGTGGAACGCCGTAGCCACCGTGCTGCGCGCCAACAAGGAGTCGTCGGAACTTGGCGGGCACATCGCGAGCTACCAGTCAGCGTCCACGCTGTACGAGGTCGGTTTCAACCAGTTCTGGCACGCACCCACCGAATCGCACGGCGGTGATCTGGTGTTCATCCAAGGTCACAGCTCGCCGGGCATCTACGCCCGCGCATTCGTCGAGGGCCGGCTCACCGAAGATCAGCTACTCAACTACCGGCAGGAGGTCGACGGCGGCGGCCTGTCGTCGTATCCGCACCCGTGGCTGATGCCGGAGTTCTGGCAATTCCCAACGGTGTCAATGGGCCTCGGACCGCTGATGTCGATCTACCAAGCGCGGTTCCTCAAGTACCTGCACGCCCGCGGCTTGGCGGACACCGCGAACAGGCATGTGTGGGCATTCCTGGGCGACGGCGAGATGGACGAGCCGGAGTCGCTCGGCGCCATCTCACTGGCCGGGCGCGAGAGGCTCGACAATCTGATCTTCGTCATCAACTGCAACCTGCAGCGGCTCGACGGCCCGGTACGTGGCAACGGCAAGATCATCCAGGAGCTGGAGGGCATCTTCCGCGGTGCCGGGTGGAACGTGATCAAGGTGATTTGGGGTTCGGGCTGGGACCCGCTGATCGCCGCCGACAAGACGGGCCTGCTTCTCAAGCGCATGGAGGAGTGCGTCGACGGTGAGTACCAGGACTTCAAGTCCAAGAACGGCGCGTACGTCCGCCAACACTTCTTCGGCAAGTATCCGGAGCTGCTGGACATGGTGGCCGACATGTCCGATGACGACATCTGGGCGCTGAGCCGCGGCGGTCACGACTCGCAGAAGGTTCACGCCGCCTACCGTGCCGCAGTCGACCACACCGACCAGCCGACAGTGATCTTGGCCAAGACCGTCAAGGGTTACGGCATGGGCGAGGCCGGCGAAGGGCAGAACATCACCCATCAGCAGAAGAAGATGGGTGAGAACGTGCTGCGGGCCTTCCGGGACCGGTTCGAGATCGACGTACCCGACGAGCGAATCCCAGAGGTGCCCTTCCTGCCGCTAGCAGAAGGTGGCAAGGAGCACGCATATTTGCACGAACGCCGGGCGGCGCTTGGTGGTTACCTGCCGGCACGGCGTCGACGCTCGACGGAGTCGCTGCAGGTACCGCCGCTGTCAGCCTTCGAGGCTCAGTTGAAGGGCAGCGGAGATCGGGAGATCTCCACCACAATGGCGTTCGTCCGAATCTTGACCACCCTGCTGCGGGACAAGCAGATCGGCAAGCGCATTGTGCCAATCGTGCCCGACGAGTCCCGCACGTTCGGCATGGAGAATCTCTTCCGCCAGTTCGGGATCTTCTCCCAGGTCGGTCAGTTGTACCAGCCCGAGGATGCCAACCAGTTGATGTTCTACAAGGAGGATAAGAGCGGCCAGCTCCTTCAGGAGGGGATCAACGAGGCGGGTGCCATGTCCTCGTGGATCGCGGCGGCGACTTCGTACAGCACAAACGACGTCCCGATGATCCCGTTCTACATCTATTACTCGATGTTCGGCTTCCAGCGGGTTGGTGACCTGGCTTGGGCCGCCGGCGACATGCGGTCGCGGGGCTTCCTACTCGGGGGTACGGCGGGGCGCACCACGCTCAACGGCGAGGGACTGCAGCACGAGGACGGGCACAGTCACCTGATGTCCGGCACGATCCCGAACTGCGTCTCCTACGATCCGACGTTCTCCTACGAGGTAGCGGTCATCATCGCCGACGGGCTGCGGAGGATGTACGCCGAGCAGGAGGACCTCTTCTACTACATCACCGTCATGAACGAGAACTATCAGCATCCCGCTCTGCCCGAAGGTCGCGAGGATGAGGTCCGCGAGGGCATCGTCAAAGGGATGTACCTGTTCCGCGAGGGAAAGACCAACAAGAAGTCGGCTCCACGGGTGCAACTGCTCGGCTCTGGGACGATCTTGCGCGAGGTCATCGAGGCAGCCGAACTGTTGGAGCAGGACTGGAACGTTGCGGCCGACGTATGGAGTGCGCCGAGCTTCACCGAGCTGGGACGCGAGGGCATGGCCACCCACCGGTGGAACATGCTGCATCCCACCGAAGAGCCCCGGCAATCTTTTGTGGAGAGCCAGTTGGCCGGCCGACCGGACGGACCTGCCATCGCCGCGACCGACTATGTGCGGGCCTTCCCCGAACAGATTCGTCCGTACGTGAACCGGCGCTACCGGGTGCTCGGCACCGACGGCTTCGGTCGATCCGACTACCGGCGCAAGCTTCGTGAGCACTTCGAGGTTGACCGGCGGTTCGTCACACTCGCCGCGCTCAACGAGCTGGCCGCGGAAGGCAGCGTGCCCGCCGACGCCGCGGCAAAGGCCGTCACCAAATATGGTTTGAACCCCGACAAATCCGATCCTGCTCGCGCTTGAGAGAGGCGTGCCATGACTGCGGCTACCCAGACAACCACTGAGGTCAAGGTTCCCGACATCGGTGACTTCGGCGATGTGCCGGTCATCGAAGTGCACGTCAAGCCCGGTGACGCTATCAACGCGGACGATCCACTGATCACGCTCGAATCGGACAAGGCGACCATGGATGTCCCGTCGCCGACCGCCGGCGCCGTCGCCGATGTGCTCGTCAAGGTGGGTGACACGGTGAGCGAGGGCACGCCGATCTTGATGCTGCAGCCTGGCGATGGCGCAATGACCGAGCCGCCGTCGCTGGTGGAACAGCAGGAGCCGCCGCCCGAGGCCGCTCAACCGGCCGCGCCTGCGGCTGCAGCCCCTGCTCCGGCCGCGGCCCCCACTCCGG
>DATEWO010000114.1:0-9903 GCA_035257925.1 Propionibacteriaceae bacterium
CCGATGCCTGATGAGCAGAAGCACCGGAGCCCCCCGGACGGCCAGGTTGAGCATGATCCAACAGGCCTGGAACTGGCACAAACGGTCGCTCGGTCCCTTGGTGCTCAGGCGCGGCGGAAGCGCCGCAAGCCGCCGCGGCCCGTGGGACCCCAGGTGTCGGGAGCCGGAGCGGACGATCGTGATCCGAAACCGCTCTCCGATGCGGTTGAGCGACTGGTGGAGAGCAAAGGATGGACCACCGAGATCAACGTGCACACCTTGCTGGCGCGCTGGGGCCTGCTGGTGGGCGCCGCCAACGCGGCACATTCAGCTCCTGAGGGGTATGCGGACACGGTATTGACGGTCCGCGCCGACTCGACCGCATGGGCCACCCAGTTGCGTCATCTGGCACCTCAGCTGGTGGCCATGCTGAACGAACAGCTGGGAGACGGCACCATCACACGGATCAAGGTTCACGGTCCTGACGCGCCCTCCTGGAAGAAGGGTCCTCGCTCGGTCCGGGATGGCCAGGGCCCTCGCGACACCTACGGGTGAGGAGCTCTCAGAAACTGACGCTGGTTGGCGCCTGAGGGCCTCTTGACGGCGTGTCGCGCGAACCAGCGTCAGATTCTGAGAGACCTGTTCGCGAACCTCACCGACATTAGGATGCTCGGGTGCTCTGGACCGAGCTCAGCATCCTGATCCGCGATACCGGGCGGGTGTGGTGGCGTCTACTGCCCCTGATCATGGCCGTCTACCTGCTCGGTTGGCTAGGCTCCGAACTCACCTTGCGGGTCGCCGTCATCGCTGGCGACTTCAGCGCCTGGCTGGCACTCGCCTTGTTCGCTTTCAGTTTTGTCTGCACGCTGGTTGCGGCAATCGTCATCTTGACCCTGGCCGGTCGAGAGCTTGGCATCAGCCAGCTGCTGCCCGAAGACGAGCGTGAGATCGACAAGCGCGACACCAGTCTGACTCATCTGATCGTCATCACGTTGCTGCCTTTTCTTGGCATGTATGCCGCATTCGGCCAGGTAGCCGAAGCCGCTCAGCGTTTGGTCACCCAGCAGTGGGTGCGATACGGCTTCCTCAGCGATCAGAAGACCGTCCTTGGCGTACTCAACGACCTGGCAACCAATCACCTTTCGTGGCTGGTGATGTTGCTCGTTGGCATCTATGTCATACGCAGACTGCTCGACTACATTGCCGAGCGCACCGGACTGCGCATTCTCGGTCTCGTCGTAGTACTGATCGAGGCCTTCTTCATGCTCCTGGTGATCATGGGTGGCATCCGCGTCTTTCAGACGTTCCGGAACTGGTTCCGCGACCGGGCCGTGCTGCAGTGGCTTGCCGAAGTCCAAGACGTGGCGGCTCGCTTCTTCGCGATCTTCAAGATCGACTTGCCGGAGCTGGTGACGCGGACGTGGGCCTTCTTCACCGACCAGGTCTGGCCGACTCTCATTGATGTCGTGGGCCAGCCGCTGCTCTGGTTGGCTGTGGCTGCACTGGTCTTCGGGTCCAAGGTGCTCTCCCTTGCCGAGCTGTGGCGTAAGGGGCAGCCGTACGCCGCGCGTATCCCGGGCGCGAGCGTTTTCGCTCGTTACAGCGAGAAGCAAGCCTTCCGACGCCTGGGGCCACCGCCGAAGGGCATTCGTCTGGCCGCGGCCCGCCTCCAGGAGGCTTTCTTCGGCGACATCGACGACAAGTACCTGCCGGCACTGCATGCCTTGCGCTTGGTGGTACGCGCCGGTCCGATCTTCCTGGGCTGCTACATCTTCGTCTACAACCTGGTCATCATTGCCCAGAACTACCTCGGGACCTTGATGTACTGGATCGTCGGTGGGCATGAGGGGCCGTTCTGGGTGCGCTGGGAGCCGGTCTTCGACCTAATTCCCGACGCCCTTTTCGAGCCGATCCGGTTGTGCCTGCTCGCGGTCGCCTTCCGCCGCTGTCTTGAGCTCTTTGGCCAGCGGGCCGCTGTACAGCCACGCCGTGCTGCTGATCCGGTCCCCGCAACAACGGAGTCCCCAGTGCTGGCACGCGCGGAGACTCACTCATGACGGTGGGCCCAATGCGCGCTGATCCGGTCGAAGCGCGCGCCCTTCGACAGGCTCAGGGCACATCACGCTCCAAGCTGGTGGGCGTGTTAGCCGCCATTGCACTCATCGTGCTCTCTGCCGTTGGTCTACAGCTGAGTGAACCCGAGGGGAAGAAGTTCCAGGTGATCAGTGGCGTGCCTGGAGAGACCATCAAGGTCAACAACGGTGAGGTGACTGTTACCCGGGTTCGAGTGGGGACCTTTCTTATAGAGCGGGACGAGATCTCAGACCGCACACCCGGAATGTTCGTTGTTGTCACGGTGACCGCAGCCGCCACAGGCCCGAAGGATTTGAAGCTGACAGAGGCCCAGCTGCTCAGCAAGCAGGTGCGCTACGACGAGTACGAGACTCTTGGCGGCCTCATCGCCACCCCCGGCTTTCAGATCTCCAGTGATGCAGTCTTCGAAGTCGACCCGGCCCAGATTGACGATCTCACCCTGGAGATGTGGCCTCGCGAGTCGATCTCGGGCTACCAGGAACACGTGCGAATCACGTTGGACATCACCGCTGACAATGCTGAGCAGTGGCGATCCGCGGCCAAAGACCGTGGCATCGAGGTCGCACGGGCGACCACAAGGGCCATCCCATGAGCCGCCTGCGGATGCGACGCATTCTCTTTCCTGTTGCAGCGTTCGCGGCCGTAGCGATCTACGTGATCTGGTGGGTGACCTATGCCGGCATCCACTACGAGCCTCGCTACAGCATCCGCCCGCCCGGCGCCGCGGCCGAGGTCAGGGGCACATCGATACGACTGGTGTCACTGGTCCGGTCCGACCAGTTGGCTGACGCTAAAGGCGGTCCCCCGGAGCTCCCGTACCCGGGAGCGGTATGGGTTGTCGCTGAGTTCGAGTCCTTGCGGCACGATCCAGTGGAGAAGTTGTCATGCAGCAGCACCACCTTGCTTGGTCCACAGGGGCGGCTCTGGAATCCTGAGATGTTTCGAGTCGAGCGCCTGAAGGAGTGCCAGACGGACAATCCCGTTGGTCAGGTGGTTCGATACGAGTCGATCTATATGGTGCCGGCTCGCTACGCCGACCAGTTGATCGGTATTGCCGTAACAGACCGCTCCACGGCGGCGCGTACGCCGGTCTTAAGGGTTACCTGAGGTCCACGGGCGACAGCACGCGCACCGGAAGGTACAACTGGTAACCGGTCGCCCCGTTGTGCCAGCCTTCCTCGTCGCTGGCGATGAAGTGCTTGCCGTAGACGACATCCCAGACCACGAAGCGAATTGTTGGCCCGGGCCGGTACCGGTCGTCGTACTTGAAGATCACCGAATAGGGGATGAGCGGCAGGCCGGGAGTGAAATGAGACCGGCTGAAGTCTTCCTCGCCGAGCCGGGTGAGCTCGGGCTGGCTGATCTGCTGGGTTACGTCGTCCTTGCTGATGAACATCCCGGTGTTGGGCATGTAGCTGGGAGTAATGGATTCCTTGCCGGTCGTTCGGCCCTCACCAACCATCACGACCTTCCAGTAGACAGCGCCGTCGTAGTCCGTCCAGTGCTGCGCTGTCGCTTCGGTGAAGCGGAACTCATACGGGCCGGTGGTGAATAGCGTGCTCGGCGGCATGGTCTTGAGGATGTCGGTACGCCGCTCGAAGCCACCGAAGGCCCACACCGCTACCACCAGCAGCACCAGAGCCAACAGGATCGAGCCGTACACCAGCCATGCCGGGGTGGTCTTGTGGCTCGTCGCGTCGGCGCCGCTCGGACCGCTGGGTGGCGGCCAAGCCGGATCGACCCCACCAGGATCGGCCCCACTGGAATCGGCGCTGTCTACATCGAAACTGGGAGGGTCCTGACGGGACTCAGCGGGGGCGGGCTGCACCGCCACAGTGTAAACAGCCAACGGCTCACGGCGCTCTCAGCGGGTGAGGGTATGTATCGGGAGTCATCGGGCAGTCCGCGCAGCCGCAGATTGGCCACGTAGACCTTGCCAGATGGACTTTTGTGCCGGCGGTGGTCTGCTGGAAACACCTCTTTCATCACGCCAGCGCGGTAAACTAGACAGGGTCGCAAGGGCGGGTTGAACGCCTCGTAACGGCCGCTGCGAAAGGGCCGTCGAATCCGCCAACGTGACCACGAGAACCAAGAGAACGAGAACCTTGGCGTGCCGCCTGCCTCACCTGACGACGAGGTGAGGTCTGGGCGGCGCACGTCTGACAGGAGCCCCGAGCCGGTGCCGCATTTCGACCAGCCCGACGACGCCAACCCGACCCCACACGACGCCAACACCGTCAATTCGAGGCCCCATCCGGCAGCAAATGCCGTCATCAACCACATCGAGCCGGGAGTGTATGACTCGGAATCGATCACCGTCCTCGAGGGACTGGAAGCCGTACGGAAGCGGCCGAGCATGTACATCGGCTCGACGGGGGAGCGCGGCCTGCACCACCTGGTCTATGAAGTGGTGGACAACGCAGTGGACGAGGCACTCGCCGGATACTGCGACACAATCGTGGTCCGCATCCTCCCTGAGGGCGGAATCCAGGTAGCCGACAACGGTCGTGGCATTCCGGTCAAGGAGCACCCGAAGGAAAAGATCCCGGCCGTCACCTTGGCCCTCACCGTGCTGCATGCAGGCGGCAAATTCGGGGGTGGCGGCTACAAGGTCTCTGGCGGCCTGCACGGTGTCGGAGTTTCGGTGGTCAACGCGTTGTCGGCTCAACTGGTCGTGGAGGTCAAGCGCGACGGCTACCGGTGGACGCAAAGCTTCTCCCTCGGCGAGCCGGACGGGCCGCTGCAGCGACTGGAGCCGAACGAGGAGACCGGCACCACGGTCACCTTCCACGCCAGTCCAGACATCTTCGAGACCACGAGTTATACCTACGACACCCTTGCGGCACGGTTCCGGGAGATGGCGTTCCTCAACAAGGGCCTGACGATCACCATCGTCGACGAGCGCCCGGACCGCACGGATGAGGACGGCAATGCGTACGCCGACACGTTCCGGTACGACGAAGGGCTGATCGACTATGTCCGTTATCTGACCGGCAGCAAGGAGCCGGTGCACTCCTCGGTGATCGCGTTCGAGGCCGACCGGCACGACCGGGGGATCAGCCTCGAGGTCGCCATGCAATGGAACACCTCCTACACCGAGTCGGTGCACACCTTTGCCAACACGATCAACACCCATGAGGGCGGCACCCATGAGGAGGGCTTCCGCGCCGCGCTCACCAACACCGCCAACAAGTGGGGCGAGAACTGGGGATTGATCAAGAAGCCAGAGGACCGACTCTCCGGGGACGACATCCGGGAGGGGCTCACTGCAATCATTTCGGTGAAGCTTGCCGAACCACAGTTCGAGGGCCAGACCAAGACCAAACTCGGCAACACCGAGGCGCGGTCCTTCGTGCAGCAGGTGGTCAACACCCAGCTCGGCGATTGGTTCGAAAAGAACCCCGGCGAGGGGAAGTTGATCATCCGCAAGGGTCAGGCGGCTGCCATCGCACGCATCGCCGCCAGAAAGGCCCGGGATGCGGCCCGTGATCGCAAGGGACTGCTGGGCCGCAGCGGGCTGCCAGGGAAGCTAGCCGACTGCCAGTCGACCGACCCAGAGGAGTGCGAGGTCTTCGTCGTCGAGGGTGACTCCGCCGGCGGGTCGGCCAAAGGTGGTCGCGATCCCCGGACTCAGGCGATCTTGCCCATCCGCGGCAAGATCCTCAACGTCGAGAAGGCCCGGATCGATCGCATCCTGCAGAACAACGAAGTCCAGGCGATCATTTCCGCGCTCGGCACTGGTGTCCATGAGGACTTCGACATCGCCAAGCTCCGGTACCACAAGATCATCATGATGGCCGACGCCGACGTTGACGGGGCGCACATCCGTACGCTGCTGCTGACGTTGATGTTCCGTTTCATGCGGCCGTTGATCGAGGCCGGGCATGTCTTCCTTGCTCAACCGCCGCTGTTCCGGATCGGTTGGAGCAATGCGCCGCATGAGCTGGCCTACACCGACACCGAGCGGGACGCGCTGCTCCGGGTGGGAGCTGAGGAAGGCAAGCGGCTGCCGAAGGAGAACGCGATCCAGCGCTACAAGGGCCTCGGCGAGATGAACCCTGATCAGCTGTGGGACACCACGATGGACCCGAACAATCGCATCCTGCTGCAGGTCACGCTCGAGGACGCCGCCCAGGCCGACGAGATGTTCTCGATCTTGATGGGAGAAGACGTCGAACAACGTCGCTCGTTCATCCAGCGCAACGCGAAGGACGTCCGCTTCCTTGATATCTGACGCCGCTCGGACGGTGGCGGGGTGCGGGGCGGTCCCGGGAGCACCCTCGTCGCAACCATCCGCACCTTCGCAAGCTCCGGTGCTCCCGCCAGGCCCGTCCAAGCTCCTCCGGCTGCCCCGGGACCGCCCCACATTCGAGTGCTCAACAGTCGCGTTGCGCTCAATTTCCACGCCCGCACTGAAAGCGATCTCGCATGACTGACATACCTCAGGGCCCCATCGCTGACCGGCGGGAGCCGGTGGATCTGCAGGACGAGATCCAGAAGTCCTACCTCGACTACGCCATGAGCGTGATCGTGGGCCGCGCGCTGCCCGATGTTCGTGACGGGCTCAAGCCGGTGCACCGGCGGATCCTGTACGCGATGTACGACGGCGGCTACCGCCCGGATCGGGGTTGGAACAAGTGCGCCCGCATCGTCGGTGAGGTGATGGGTCAGTACCACCCTCATGGCGACACCGCGATCTACGACACCCTGGTCCGGCTCGCGCAACCGTGGGTGATGCGCTACCCACTGGTCTCCGGGCAGGGAAACTTCGGCTCCGCGGGCAATGACAAGGCCGCCGCCATGCGCTATACCGAGTGCAAAATGGCGCCGCTGGCCATGGAGATGGTCCGCGACATCACCGAGAACGCGGTGGATTTCAAGCCCAACTACGACGGCAAGGAGTCCGAGCCGGTCGTCCTGCCGAGCCGCTTCCCGAATCTGCTGGTCAACGGGTCCACCGGCATCGCGGTCGGGATGGCGACCAACATCCCGACCCACAACCTACGTGAGGTCGCCTCGGCGGTGCAGTGGTCGCTGGAGCATCCAGATGCTCGGCCCGAGGAGTTGCTGGAGGCGGCACTCGAGCGGGTTCAGGGTCCGGACTTTCCCAATGGCGCACTCGTCGTCGGTCGCAGAGGCATCGAAGATGCGTATCGGACAGGCCGTGGCTCGGTGATTATGCGCGCCGTTGTCGACATCGAGGAGGATCGGGCCGGCCGCACCTCGCTAGTGATCACCGAGCTGCCGCACATGGTCAACCCCGACAACTTGGCGCTCAAGGTCGCTGAGCTCGTCACCACGGGCAAGCTGAATGGCATCGCGGACATCCGCGACGACTCCTCAGCGCGTACCGGACAGCGACTGGTGATCGTGCTCAAGCGGGACGCTCAGCCGCGGGTGGTGTTGAACAACCTCTACAAGCACACCCAGCTGCAGGACACCTTCGGCTGCAACATGCTGGCGTTGGTCGACGATGTGCCGCGTACGCTGCGGCTGGACCAGTTCATCAGCTACTGGATCGCCCATCAGATCGAGGTCATCCAGCGGCGTACCCAGCACCGTTTGGATGATGCGCAGGCTCGGGCACACATTTACCGCGGCTTGGTGATTGCACTCGATCAATTGGATGAGGTGATCGCCCTGATCCGACGTAGCCCGAGCACTGATGACGCCCGGGCAGGGTTGATCACGCTGCTGGAGATCGACGAGCTGCAGGCAAACGCGATCTTGGACATGCAGCTCCGCAGGCTTGCGGCATTGGAACGGCAGCGGATCATCGATCAGCTGGCCGAGTACGAGCGAATCATCGCCGATCTGATCGACATCCTGGCCAAGCCGGAGCGGCAGCGCAAGATCATCAGCGACGAGCTCGCCGAGATCGTCGAGAAGTACGGGGACGAGCGACGTACCAAGATCATTGCCGCCGACGGTGATCTTTCGAACGAGGACCTCATCCCGGATTCCGATGTGGTGGTGACGATCACCAGAGGTGGTTACGCCAAGCGCACCAACACTGATCTCTATCGGGTGCAGAAGCGCGGCGGCAAAGGGGTACGCGGGGCGACGCTGCGCACCGACGATGAGGTCGAGCATCTGTTCGTCACCACCAACCACCACTGGATCTTGTTCTTCACCAACAAAGGCCGGGTGTATCGCGCCAAGGTCTGGCAGCTGCCCGAGGCCGGTCGGGACGCGCGGGGCGGGCATGTCGCGGGCTTGCTGTCTTTCATGCCGGACGAAGAGATCGCGCAGGTGCTGGCAATTCGGGACTATTCCGCGGCACCGTATCTGTTGCTGGGTACCAAGCGCGGCCTGGTGAAGAAGTCGGCACTGGCTGCGTACGACTCGCCTCGGCAGGCGGGAATCATCGCGGTCAATTTCCGTGATGAGGACGACGAGTTGATCGG
Source organism: Propionibacteriaceae bacterium (assembly GCA_035257925.1). Taxonomy (GTDB): domain Bacteria; phylum Actinomycetota; class Actinomycetes; order Propionibacteriales; family Propionibacteriaceae; genus Microlunatus. The sequence continues at coordinate 8,481 of DATEWO010000114.1, forward strand.
TGCGGAACTATGCGGCCCTGACGATGAGGTGCTGTTGATCTCTCGGAAGGGCCAGTCGATTCGCTTCCCTGCAAGCGATTCCGAGCTGCGGCCGATGGGTCGCGCCACCTCAGGAGTGACCGGAATGAAGTTCCGGCCAGGCGATGAGCTGCTGTCGATGTCCGTCATCCGAGCCGGTGTTGAAGCCGACGAACGTTATGTCTTTACCGTGACTGATGGCGGCTTCGCGAAACGCACTCACGTCTTCGAGTACCGCCAGCAGGGTCGCGGCGGCCTGGGGATCAAGGCGATGAAACTCAACCTAGATCGCGGATCTTTGGTCGGAGGGCTGGTGGTGACCGACAATGATGAAGTCATCGCCATCAAGGCAAGTGGTCAGATCACTCGTAGCGCGGTTGCCGAGGTTCCGGTCAAAGGTCGTGACACGATGGGGGTCAGGTTCGTTGGGGTAGGTGAGAACGACTCCGTCGTCGTAATTGCTCTCAACCCCGAAACAACAGCAGAAGCAGCACGACTTGCAGACGAGGCTCCTGCGGGTGATGATTCCAATTCGACCTCGGGCGTGGTCGAGGACGATTCCTCGCCCGGGTCGGGACCGGAAGTGTGGCCCGTGACCCCGGACGGGGTGCCTGAAGACGCGGTCCAGGAGGATGACAGTGAGTAATGGCAACGCGGAACGGCCCACCACCCAGGCTCCGAGAAGTCATGGCTCAGCTCATCGCGTCGAGGTGAGTGCTGAGGAGCGTCCAAGCGCGTCCACTGCGAACGCCCAAGGCCAAGAGAGCACCAACGGTCAGAGCAAGGAACCGCGTGAGGAGCAACTAGCGACCACGCGCGCGGGCGCGGCGGTTGCTCGTGCGGGCGGGGCCGCTGGCGCTCCTCCGGCTGGATCCCCGAGCACTCCGATCCAGCAGAAACACGAATCCGCGCAGCAGACGCCGCAGAAACAGGCTCCTTCGCAGCCAACGCAACAAAAGCAGGGTCCGCCGCAACCAACGCAACAAAAGCAAGGTCCGTCACAGACGACTCAGCCGCAGCAAGCAAAGTCACCACCGGCTCAACCAAGACCGCAACCGCAGACCGGCGGCCAGGCCGCGAACGCTTCCGCTCAAACGCAACCTCGTCCTCCATCACGGCCGCCAGCGGCTCCCAATGCCCGGCCGGCTCCGGGTGCAGTACCCGTTTGGGATCCGCCGCCGCCTCCAGCACCGAAGAAATCCCTCTGGACGCGGCTCGGGTTTGGACGGGAGGCCGAGCGGCCTGAGGACAATGTGGCGGCGCCGCCTGCACAGCAACCTCGAGTTCCTCCCAGCCAGCCGCCACCAACCACACCCGGGGGGGTGAATGCGTCGCCCACCCAGACCCGTCCGAGTGCTCCGGGGCAGCAGACCGGTACGCCGGTGCAGCCGCGGCCCACGCCTGG
>DATEWO010000115.1:0-3422 GCA_035257925.1 Propionibacteriaceae bacterium
AGATTGGATTTGCACTCTGACGGGCGGGCCGCCAAATTCGCCTCCTTCGTCGCTCGCAAACTGCGCCAGACTTCCACGCAGCCCGTAGCGAGCTCCTGCAGTCGCCGCAGATTCGCCTTCTTCGTCGCTCGCAACATGCACCAGACTTCCACCCAGCCCGCGTCGCGAGCTCCTGCAGTCGGCGAAGCGTCCCGCGCGTCATAGTGTCAGTGGCTTCCGTAAGGATGTGCTGCATGACCTCTACCTCTGACATGAATGCCGCGGCTGGTTCTGCAACCTCAGAGCCAACCCCGGCAACCTCCGGCTCCTCACAGCCCAGAATCAGCATGGCGAGCGTGGTGTTGGACACCGACGATCCGCCGCGGCTGGCCGAGTTCTATACAGCGCTGCTCGGCTGGCAGATTGAGTCAACCGAGGAGAACTGGATCACCATCGGTGACGGCTCCGGGGCGCGGATGGACTTCCAATTGGCGCTCAACCACAAGCCGCCGACGTGGCCGGACAATGCCGTGCCGCAGCAGTTCCATCTCGATCTTGATGTGGACGATCTGGACCGGGCCGCGGCGTATGCCGAATCCATCGGTGCCCGCCGCGCCGCCAGCGGCGACCATGCTCCCGACTTCATCGTTTTCCTGGATCCGAGCGGTCATCCGTTCTGTCTGTGTTCATGACGATCCTGCTGTGACACTATGACGGGCGGTCCGCTTCGCCGACTGCAGGAGCTCGCGGCTGGACTTCCTTGTTTGGAAGCTGGCGCACGTGCGCGAGCGACGAAGTCGGCGAATCTGATGGACGCCCGTCAGAGTGCAATCAACGCGGCGTGACGGCCTCTACAGTGAGGCTATGACGAAGTGGGAGTACGTGACGGTGCCGCTGCTGGTGCACGCGACCAAGCAGATCTTGGATAACTGGGGGCAAGACGGGTGGGAGTTAGTGCAGGTAGTGCCTGGGCTCAATCCTGAGAACCTCGTCGCCTACCTCAAGCGCCCGATCGCCGCTCCCGGAGCCGGTGCGTGACACTGCCGTCGCGACGGCTCGCTGATCTGGGACTGAGCCTGCCGACGGTTCCTGCGCCACTTGCCGCGTACGTGCCTGCGGTGCGGTTCGAGGATCTGGTCTACACCGCCGGGCAGCTTCCGCTGGTGAATGGCACGTTGCGAGCGGTCGGGAAGGTCGGTGCCGAAGTCTCGGTCGAGGACGCAGCGGAGTGTGCCCGGATCGCTGCGCTCAACGGGCTGGCGGCGGTGGCCGACCTGACTGGAGATCTCGACGTCATCAGGCGGGTCGTCAAAGTCGTGGTGTACGTGGCCGGTGCGTCCGGGTTCACTGATCAGCCGCTGGTCGCTAACGGCGCGAGTGGCCTGCTGAAGGAGATCTTCGGCGAGGCGGGACGGCACGCCCGAAGCGCGGTCGGGGTCGCGGCACTGCCACTTGATGCCCCGGTCGAGGTGGAGCTCGTGGTCGCCGTCGGTTCAACGCCGATGATCGTGCCGCTCTGACGTGTCGTCATGCCGTCACATTCCTACGACGTCCTGATCCGGCTGGCCTCAGAGGTGCCGACTGCCATGGTGGAACGGGCCGCACGGTGGAATCCAGACTCGGTGCCGAGCGTCGCCGCTCCGGCGGCTAGCGTGATCTTGCTGCGGGACGGCCAGGCTGGACTCGAGACCTATCTCTTGCACCGCCATACGCGAATGGCTTTCGCCCCCTCGATGGTGGTCTTTCCGGGCGGTCGGGTTGACGCAGCGGACGCTTCCGATGAGGCCGATCCCATCTATCGCTGCGCGCTCCGTGAGACATTCGAAGAGACAGGTGTCGTCCTGTCCGAGACGGACCTTTATCCCTGGGCGCACTGGATCACGCCGGAAATCGAGCCCCGCCGCTATGACACGACGTTCTTCGTTGCGGCAATGCCTCATGATCAGGAGGCGGCCGACATCTCCGGGGAAACTGATGACGCTGATTGGTCCACTCCGGATGCGGCACTGGCTGCCGAGCGCTCCGGCCGCATCTTGATGCTGCCGCCCACCATCTCGATCTTGATCGAGCTTGCTGATCTTCCGAACGTGGCTGAGGTGATCAATCACGCGATAGGCCGGCAAATCGAGCCGGTCCTGCCTCAGTTGGTGAAAACCGACAGCGGCTGGCAGTTCCGCTATCCGCATGCCGGTTCGGGCAAGCCGCCGGTATGACGCCTTCCGACAGCCAGGCTGTGCCGCATGTCCAGCTAATCCGAGCAGCGAACCCGGGCCCGATGACCCTGGACGGAACCAACACCTGGGTGATCGTCAATCAAGGTGTGGGCGCTCTGGTGGTCGACCCCGGTCCAGCGATCCAGGCTCACCTCGATGCGGTCCTGGCAGCATGCGCACCTCGCCTGGTCACGATTGTGCTCACTCACCGGCATCTCGATCACTCAGAAGGTGCAGCGATGCTTGCCGAGCGAGCTGGTTGCGGCGTACGGGCCGCCGATCCGCAATTCCGCGTAGGCCCGGATGGGCTGGACGGTGGAGATCTGCTGCGTGTTGGTGCGCTGGGCCTCGAAGTGCTCGAGACGCCCGGTCACACCAGCGACTCCCGTTCCTTGCTGCTGTCCGGTTCGGACGGGGTGAGCCGGATGATCACTGGTGACATGGTGCTGGGTCGGGGTACGACAGTGATCACTTATCCGGACGGTGACCTGGCGGCATATTTCGCGTCGCTCGATCTGCTGGAGGAGATGGTGCGGAAGCGCAATGTGGCCCAGCTGCTTCCCGGGCACGGGCCGATTGTCACCGATCCGCTGCCGTGGCTGTCCTTCTATCGTCGCCATCGGCACGAGCGTCTCGACCAGATCCGTGCGGCTCTCGCGGCGGGGGACCGTACGGCCCGTGAAATCGTGGCCCGGGTCTATGCCGATGTCGACCGCAGCGTATGGCCGGCGGCCGAGCAGTCGGTCCAGGCCCAACTGGATTATCTGCGGCAGCAAGGTTAGGCGCTCCTTAGCTGGGTCGGTAAGTCCTCAGGGAGCTCATTCTCGCCTCACAGCGTCCACATAGGGTTCCGAGCCACTGTCGTAGCCATGAACCAGAACCAGCAGCCCGGATTCCCAGACTTCACCAATCATCCTCAGCCCCCGCGCTCCGGTGAGGAGCCCACGGTCATCCTGCCGACTGGCCAGTACGGCGCCTACACCGGTGCTGACTTTCCCGCTCCGGCGGGTGTTCCTCCGCTGAGCGCCTATCCTGCTCCGGCGCCGGCCGTGCAGCGGCCCAGACACCGAGCTGGCGGCCTCATTGCCGCGGCGGCGATCGCGGCGGTGCTGGGTGCCGGGGCTGGCATTGGTTCGTACGCTTTCCTCGCTAACGAGGGCACTGTCTCGCCGGTCAGCGTCACCAGCGGGGCAGCGCCCCAGGGTCCGACACTGGATGGCACTGTGGCGG
>DATEWO010000116.1:0-2257 GCA_035257925.1 Propionibacteriaceae bacterium
CCGCGGTTGTTACCGTGGCTGGACCAGCGGCAACCCGACGTGGTGTGCGTGCAGGAGACCAAGCTCACCGACGACGCCTTCGCCGCGCTCCTGGCGGAGCAGCTCGTCACCCGCGGCTATGTGTTCGCCACGCACGGTGAGGCGCAGTGGAACGGCGTCGCGATCTTGTCGAAGGTCGGATTGGACGACGTCGTGACCGGGGTGCCCGGCGCACCTGGATTTCCGAATCCTGAGGCACGCGCGGTGTCGGCGACCTGCGGCGGCCTCCGGGTGCACTCGCTGTACGTGCCGAACGGGCGGGTGCCCGATTCGGACCACTATCGATACAAGCTCGACTGGCTAGCGGCGTTGACCCAACACCTCAGCCGTGGCCAGGAGGATGCCGTGGTGTGTGGCGACATGAACATTGCGCCGGCCGACGAGGATGTGTTCGATCCCGAGGCATACGTCGGTCAGACCCACGTCACCACGCCGGAGCGAGAGGCGCTGGCGCAGCTACAAGCCCTTGGCCTGCGAGACGTTGTCAGGGATCGCTGGCCGGGCAAGCGGGTGTTCACCTACTGGGACTACCGCGCGGGCATGTTCCACCGCGACTTGGGTATGCGCATCGACCTGGTGCTGGCTACCACCCCGGTTGCTGAACGGGTGCGGGCGGCGTGGGTGGACCGACACGCGCGGAAGGGCTCAGGCCCGAGCGACCACGCCCCAGTGATCGTTGACCTGGACGAAGCTCCCGACGGTGATATCGGTCCGGTCGTCCCACCGCCATCTGCGCCAGCCACTCGTCGGGTCACCCTGCCGCAGAGCCGAAGGCGGTGAAGAATCACCGGGCCTCGTCCGTCGCCGTTAGGTGTGCGCCTTGATCGAGGTCTCCGGCTTGTGAGCCGTGATCTTGCCCAGCCAGCTGAGGTTCGTACCTCCGCTAGCGATATCGACGAATCCGGATGCCTGGACGAGCCCGAGCGCCTTGTCGAGCATGTCCTCGCCAGAATGCCGAAGCCATCGCGGGCCGGCATACCGACGCCCTTGGCCCTTGTGGAACTCGGCGATCAGGAGCCGTCCATGAGGTTTCAGCACTCGATACATCTCGCCGACTGCAGTCGGTTGATCGTCCTCAGCTACGTGATGCAGTGCGAGGGTGCATGCGACGGCGTCGAAGGTGGCATCCGGAAACGGAAGCTGCTGCGCGAGAGCGACCTGGAAGGTCGCCATTACGCCTCGCTTGCGTGCCAGGCTGCTGGCACGGTTGATCATCTCGACTGCTGCGTCGATACCGTCGACAGAGCCGGTGGGTCCTACTCGCTCGGCGAGAGCAATAGCAAGGCGGCCAGGTCCACAACCCACATCAAGGACCCGGTCACCGGGCCGAAGCTCTAGATCGTCGGCCACCATCGCCCGTAGACGCTTGCCGCGCCGGCCAAGCAAGCCGTTCCACAGGTCGTAAAGACGCGCCCAGCGGATGAGCCTGTTCCTGTTGTGGTGATGGGTACGGCTGGCGGCGTGAATCATAGGCACGTCAGTGTACGGCCGGTTGTGCAGCTTGCCCTCAGATCACGAGCTGAGGAGATCGAGATAGAGCCACTCGCCGATCGACGCCAGCAGTTATCCAAACATCCGTTCTATTTTTGTCAGTACGCTTCCGTAGCGTATGAGCCATGTCAGCAGTCCCGGCCGAGCCGCCGTCCAACGACATGTTGGTGGTGCGCCTGGATGAGATGCTGACCGACCTCGCCGCCGCTGTCGCCGACACCACTCCGGTTTTGGATGCGGATCGGATTGACCGGATCGCCCGGCTGGAGAAACTCAGGGCGGCCACCGCTGCGTTGCAGGCCGCCGAGTCGGTGCGGTTTGCGCAATCGCAGGTCGCTGAGCAGCTGGCCGCTGAGGTGCATCCCACCCAGATTGGCCGCGGCATTGCCGAACAAATCGGTTTGGCGTGCCGCATCTCGCCGGTGACCGCTGCGCGGCGGTTGAACACGGCGCGGGCGTTGTGCTTGGAGCTGCCTGACACCTACAGCCAACTCACTGCCGGAGAACTCAGCGAACGCCTCGCCGAAACCGTGGTCGCTGAGACTCGGCATCTGGACCCGGAGACCCGCCGCCGGGTGGATGAGCAACTGAAAGCCGCCTGCCTAAGCAGGATGGGGTTCAAAACAGCCGTCGCCTGTGTCCGCAAGTTCGCATATGAGGCTGATCGGGAAGGCTATGTGCAGCGCGGCCGGACCGAACGCCAACATCGCCCGGTCGGGGTCCGGCC
>DATEWO010000117.1:0-6438 GCA_035257925.1 Propionibacteriaceae bacterium
GATCCCGTTCTCATCTGCCGCCTTGCTGGTGCCCATCCAACTTGGCATGATGTCCCGGATCGCCCAGATCTACAAGATCAAGTTCGAGCGCGCGGCGCTGATGGCGATCGCTTCCACCACAGCGGCGACACAGCTCGGACGGGCGACGTTCACCAGCCTGATCAAGATGATCCCTGGAGCCGGAACGGTCGTGGGTGGTGTCATCGGAGCCGGGGTCGCGTCGACCTTCACCTACGCCATGGGCCAGGCCTGGCTGACGCTGTGCCAGCGTGTGGTCAAGGGCAAGCTTGGCACTGCGGGGACCGTTATGGACAATGAGCAGATCCACGAAGTCTTCATGGAGGAGTTCCGGAAGCGAATCAAGATGGGGCGCAAAGAGCTGCGCGCCGCCTCCGAGTCCGATCCCAATCTGATTGATTCCAGCAAGCTCGGCTAGTGCGCTGAGAAGCATCCAGCGGCGCATGCGGAGCAATTTGCTGACAAGCTGAGGTCTGCTCCAATACCCTGCGAGCGATGAGTATTCCGGACGTGGCGCCGCTGCTGGAGGGCGAGCCACCGCATGATCAAGTTGTCTTCGCGACACGACTGCAGCGTTATTGGCCGGATCTCCTGACCGGCCTGACCGGCGCCTATCCCGACCATGCGCCGGAGATGGCCTACCGCCTGGTGGAGATCGCTGCGCAGAACTTCCAGCAGCGGCCTGGCGACCTGCGGCTCCTTGACCTGCGGCGGCACGCGGATCCGCAGTGGTTTCAACACCCGCGGATGCTCGGCTACGCCACCTACACTGATCTCTTCGCGGGCGACCTGAAAGGTGTCGCGGACCGCGTGGACTATCTCGCCGAGCTTGGCGTCACGTATCTGCACCTCATGCCGCTGCTCAAACCGCGGCCGGGTCAGAATGACGGCGGCTACGCCGTCATGGACTATCGGGCGGTACGCCCCGACCTCGGCAGTATTGACGACGTACGGGGACTGGCCACCGTACTGCGCTCCCGGGGGATCTCACTGACTCTGGATCTCGTCTTGAACCATGTGGCGACTGAGCATCAGTGGGCAGTGAACGCACGGGCCGGTGACCCTTTCTACCGGCAGTACTTCCATATGTTCGCCGACCGGGAGCTGCCGGACGCGTACGAGCGGACGTTGCCGGAGGTCTTTCCCGACTTCGCGCCAGGCAACTTCAGCTACGACGAGGAGTCTGCTTCCTGGGTCTGGACGACCTTCAACACCTGGCAATGGGATCTCAATTGGCACAACCCTGACGTCTTCTATGAGTTCGCCGATTTGATCTTGTGGCTGGCCAATGTGGGTGTCGAGTGCCTGCGCCTCGACGCGATTGCCTTCATCTACAAGCGGATGGGCACCAACTGCCAGAACCAACCTGAGGTGCACGCCATTACCCAGGCGTTGCGTACCGTCGCCCGAATCGCAGCCCCAGCGATGATCTTCAAGGCAGAGGCGATCGTCGGCCCTTCGGATCTGGCGCCGTATCTGGGCGTGGGCAAGCATGCTGGCAAGGTCAGCGACATGGCGTACCAGAACTCCTTGATGGTGCAGATCTGGTCGGCGCTGGCGGCGAAGGACACCCGGCTGTTCTGCGCGGCCATGAATCGGTTCCCGGCGAAGCCGCCGACCACGGTATGGGGCACCTACCTGCGCTGTCACGACGACATCGGGTGGGCCATCGACGACGGCGACGCAGCCTCGGTTGGGTTGAACGGCTTCGAACATCGTCGCTTCCTCGCTGAGTACTACGCGGGGCTCTATCCGATGAGCGATGCCCGGGGCTTGGTGTTCCAAGAGAACCTTGCTACTGGTGACCGCAGGATTAGCGGAACTGCGGCATCGCTGGCTGGCATCGAGTCGGCGCTGAACAGTGGCGATGAAATCCACCTGGAGCTGGCGGTGCGTCGTTATCTGCTGGCCTACACCCTGGTTCTGGGGTTTGGCGGCTTGCCGCTGATCTACATGGGCGACGAGCTGGCCCTGCGGAACTATTACGACTTCGTCGAGGACCCAGACCATGCCGATGACAACCGCTGGGTTCATCGCCCGCCGATGCCGTGGGACTTGGTGGACAACCGGCACATCGAAGGCACCGTCGAGCACCGCGTCTGGCACGGCCTGCGCCATGTCATCGCGGTGCGATCCTCGCTGCCGAGCCTGGACGCCTCTGTTGAGAGTGAAATCCTCGATCCGGTGAATCCAGCGGTCCTGGTGTTTCAGCGCAGGTTCCAGACTCAGACGATGATCGGTGTTTACAACATGACGACCGAGCCGCAGCAGCTGCCGCGTTGGGTCATTCCACTGGGCAACTGGGCGTGGGATGCGCTCACCGAGGAGACTCCGTTGACTGATGGGCCGCTTACCCTGGACGGCTACCAGGTGCGCTGGTTCGTGCAGCACACGTGAGTGTCGTACGCGATAGCGCGATTCGCGAGATTCGCGCCGAGCTATCCGAGCTTGACCTCGACTGGACCGAATCGTCGCCGGGTGTGTTCTCGGTGAGCTTGCCGGGCACCCGAAAGCTGGTCACCGAATGTGCCCTACACGTTGCCAAGCACGGCATGAACGTACGCGCCTTCGTTGCACGCAAGCCCGATGAGAACCATGTCGGCGTCTACCGGTGGCTGCTGGAGCGCAACCTCAAGCTGCACGGCATCTGCTTTGCCGTGGACGCGCTTGGAGACATCTATCTGACCGGCAGCCTGCCGGTTGAGTTGGTCAGCCGAACTGAGGTTGATCGGCTCCTCGGCGCAGTGGCCGAGGCGGCCGACGACAGTTTCAATGTGATCTTGGAGCTGGGGTTCGCTGAGAGCATCCGGCAGGAGTGGGCCTGGCGACGCTCGCGCGGCGAGTCGACCGCTAACCTGGCAGCCTTTTCGCATCTGGACCCCGGTGAGCGTCCGAAAAGCTGATCTGCCAGCAGCGGGCAGAGTTGGTTGGCCACTAGGCTCGCTGCCATGAAAACGACGCGGGAGCGTGTGTTATGACGGGTACTTTGATCCTCTTGCGGCACGGTGAGAGTGACTGGAACGCCAAGAACTTGTTCACCGGCTGGGTCGATGTTGGTCTGAGTGCCAAGGGCGAAGCTGAGGCCATCCGTGGCGGTGAGCTACTCGTTGAGAGCAATCTGTTGCCCAATGTGGTGCACACCTCGGTACTCCGCAGGGCGATCGAGACTGCGCAGATTTCGCTCGACGTCGCCGATCGGATGTGGATCGAGACGAAGCGTTCCTGGCGGCTGAACGAACGGCATTACGGTGCGTTGCAAGGCAAAGACAAGGCAGCCACTCTGGCGGAGTTCGGCGAGGAGCAGTTCATGCTGTGGCGGCGCTCGTACGATGTCCCCCCGCCCCCCATCGACAACAACGATCAGTACGCAAACTTCGATGACCCGAAGTACGCCACCCTGCCGAGCGAGGCCCGGCCTGCAACCGAATGCCTCAAGGACGTGCTGATGCGCGCCCTGCCGTACTGGTACGACCAGATCGTGCCTGACCTGATGGCGGGGAGAGTGACGCTGATTGCCGCTCACGGAAATTCCCTGCGCGCCATCGTCAAGCACCTAGACAAGATGAGCGATGAAGCGGTGGTCAGTCTCAACATCCCGACGGGAATTCCGCTGATCTATGAGCTTGATGACGACCTGAAGCCGGTCGAGGTCGGTGGCCGCTACCTTGACCCCGAGGCGGCCGCAGCCTCGATTGAAGCCGTCAAGATGCAGGGCAAGAAGTAGCGGCTGGACTCTCTCGGCGTACGTTTCTCATCACAGCCGTCAAGAAAGGGCGCTCTGGGCGCGTCCGACTGGTCGTTTTCCATCACAGCCGTCAAGAAGTCGGCCTTTAGCAGGTTTGACGGAGCCGTTTCTCATCACAACCGTCGAAACGCCCCCTGCCGCGGTTCGGGAAGTTATCCACAGTCATCCACAGGTTGACAAAGATTTTCTGCTACTGCTGAGGTCCAGGGCTCAGGATCGGCTACATGGCCGTTTCCGTACGCGAGTCCCGCACCCTCAACACCCGCCGACCCTTCAGCCGAGCCGATGCCCGCAAGGCGGGCATCGGACTCAGAGAGCTCTTGAGCTCTCGCTTTCACAAGATCTTCTACGACTGCTACGTCGCCTCCACGATTCCCATCACCACCGAGCTGCGCGCGGAAGCGGCACTCGGCATCTCGCCTCCTGGCTCTTACGTGAGTCACTTCACGGCGGCTCAGCTCTGGGGAGCAGTCGTACCTGAGGTCTCCGATGTGCATGTGACCGTTCCTGCTGAGACCGGCCGCAGCGTACGACGGGGAGTCAAGGCTCATGCCGCCGCCGATGGTACGGCCACGACCCGCATCCGAACGCTTCCGATCACGACACCTGTCCAGACGTACCTTGATCTGGCGGCAGCCGGCCTTGACCTGGTGGCCCTTGTGGTGCTTGGGGACAGCCTGATCAGGGCGTGCAGTACGAGCGCCCGCGAACTCCTCGACACTGCTCTCGCGTGGCGAGGTCGCGGAGCGAAGCAAGCGCGCAGAGCAGCGCGCTATATACGCGACGGCGTGGACTCGGTCATGGAGAGCCGGTTGAGAATGCTTTTGGTGCTGGCCGGACTTCCAGAGCCTCAAGTGAACTTCCTGGTGCGCCATCCAGATGGCTCGCGGCGGATGCGCTTCGACCTCTGCTATCCGGCACTCAAACTGATCATCGAGTATGACGGCCGCCAGCACGCTATGAACAGCGCCCAATGGCAGCGTGATCTCAAGCGACGCGAGGAGCTGGACGCGCTCGGCTGGCGACTCATCGTCGTGACCGCGGCTGACCTCTTTGACGCACCGGAGCACGTGCTTGCCCGAGTGAGGGATGCCCTCATCGAGCGTGGAGCGACCGGTATTCGACGCCAATTCAAGACCGAGTGGCTGCGCTACTTCACGGCGTCGTGAACGTTTGGACGGCTGTGATGTGAAACGTACGCTCTGGGGTCGCTGGGGCGCCCGTCTTGACGGCTGTGATGTGAAACGTACGCTCCGAGGCCGGCAGCTACGGCTGTGACTAGACCTCGTCGTCGGGCAGTTGGCCAGTCACCACGTAGATGATCCGCCGGCCCATCGACGCGGCATGATCGGCGATGCGCTCGTAATAGCGGCCAAGGAGGGCTACGTCGACCGCTGCTTCCACGCTGTACGCCCAGTCGTCGCTGAGCATCACGCGGAACTGAGTACGCCGCAGTTCATCCATTTCCTCATCCCGGGCACGCAACTCCTGCGCGCTCTGGATGTTGCGGTCGTTCAAGGTCTGCCCGGCTGCGATCACCATCTTTTCGGCGACATCACCCATCCGCACGAAGTTCGGGCGCAGCGTCTCAGGCACCGCGATCTCGGGGTAGCGGAGCCTCGCGATCTTGGCAATGTGGGCGGCGAGATCTCCCATCCGCTCCAACTCGGTCACCATCCGCAAGGTGGCAACGATGGTGCGCAGCTCACCTGCGACGGGGGCCTGACGGGCAAGAAGCGAAAATGCTCGCCCTTCAATCTCGGCCTCCTTGGCGTCGATTCGCGCATCGTCGCCAATCACCTGCTCAGCCAGGTGGATGTCGGCTTCGAGGAGTGCCGTCGTTGCGGAGCGAACCGCCGATGACACCACCTGGGCCATATGCACCAAGTCGGCGAGGACGTCGTCCAGCTGCTCCCGGTAGGAGTCGCGCATGAGTTATGTCCCATCTTTTCGATGTTGCAGCAGCAACCACCATATGTCGGCCCAGTACAGCCAATCGTGCACGTGGTTAACGAAGTGTGAACAAGTACCAAACGCTTGAGGCCCTCAGTGCGTAGCCATTGATCAACTGGTCGGCGGGCGTGCTCTCTACCCCTACTATCTTCCTGTGAACCCGATTGGGGTCGCCATCGTGGCGCTCGTCATCGGCATCGGGATCGGCGTCCTGCTCACCTGGGCCGCAATGCGGACTCGACAGGCAGAGCCGAGTCCCATCTTCGAGGTCGCCGAGCCAGTGATCCCGGCTGGCGTAGCGGAGGTGCTCGTGGTACTGCCTGCTGCTGGCGTGATCGTCGGCCCGCATGATGAAGTGCTACTGGCGAATGCCACCGCAGGGTCGCTGGGCTTGGTTCGGGGCAGCCGGATCAGCCTGCCCGAGTTGCTGCAACTGGTCCGCATCGTGCGCCGCGAAGGTGATGTCCGTTCCGTCGACATCCAGATCAGCCGAGGCGCTCGAGTCGCCGCCAGCTACCTCACCGCCCGAGTGGCACCACTGGATGAGAGCTTGATTCTCATCTTGGCCGACGACCAAACCACAGCTCGGCGGATAGAGGAAACCCGCCGGGATTTCGTCGCAAACATCAGCCACGAGCTCAAGACCCCGATTGGGGCGATCTCGTTGCTGGCTGAGGCGGTCGAGGACGCGGCCGACGACCCTGCGGCCGTGCGCAAGTTCG
>DATEWO010000118.1:0-8128 GCA_035257925.1 Propionibacteriaceae bacterium
TCTGAATCAGATCGCGCGGCTGGTGCGGCTGACCGAGATCCACCTACCAGGACCGCGAGATCCCGAGGGGGAACTGCTGTGCGATGCAGATCTTGCGATCTTGGCATCCGATCCAGCCGACTACGCCGCTTATGTGGCTGCGGTACGCCAGGAGTATGCCCAGGTGCCGGAGGACGAGTTCCTTGCCGGACGGCTGGCCCTACTAACTGAGCTCGCGGACCGCGAGATATTCCGTACCGCCAAGGGACGTCAGTTGGCCGGTGCCGCCCGGGCCAATCTCGCCGGGGAGATCAGTGCGCTCAGAGATTGCCTTGCTATCGCTGTGGAAGGATCGGACGTGTGACCTCCGAGCCCACACAGATCACCGATGTTTCCGTTGACCGTCCGACCGACTGGTGGAGATCGGCGGTGGTCTATCAGATCTATCCGCGGTCCTTTGCTGACAGCAACGGCGACGGCATGGGCGACATTCCGGGGATTGCGTCGCACCTGGACTACCTGGCCGAGCTCGGGATCGACGTGGTCTGGCTTTCGCCCGTCTATGCATCGCCCATGGACGACAACGGCTACGACATCAGCGACTATCGCGATGTTGACCCGATGTTCGGCACCCTGGAGGATCTCGACCTGCTGATCGCCGGGCTGCATCAGCGCGGCATCAAGATCGTGATGGATTTGGTGGTGAACCACACCTCCGATGAGCATCCGTGGTTCATCGAGTCGCGTGATCCCGACTCACCCAAGCGGCAGTGGTATTGGTGGCGCCCCGCCCGCCCGGGCTTCGAACCCGGCAGTGAGGGTGCGGAGCCGACGAACTGGGAAGCCGCGTTCTCCGGCTCGGCCTGGCAGTTCGACGAGCGCAGCGGGGAGTACTACCTGCACCTGTTCAGCGCGAAGCAGCCAGACCTGAACTGGGAGAACCCGCAGGTGCGGCGCGCCATCTACGACATGATGAACTGGTGGGTTGATCGGGGGGTGGACGGCTTCCGGATGGACGTAATCAACCTCATCTCCAAGCACGAGCTCGTTGATGGCGTACCCGCCCCGGGACGGACCCGGGTGCCGTGCTTCCAGTTCACCGCCAACGGACCGCGGCTCGATGAGTTCCTCGCCGAGATGAACGCTGAGGTGGGTCTGGACGCACGGAACCTGCTCACGGTAGGGGAGATGCCTGGCTCGACGATTGAGACTGCCCGGAGGGCAACCGATCCGGCGAACCACGAGCTGAACATGGTCTTCACCTTCGAGCACGTGAGCCTGGACAGCAGACCGGACGGCGGCGGCAAGTTTGATCTGGCTCCGCTTTCATTGCCGGCGCTGAAGAAGAATCTCAATGAGTGGCAGCTGGCGTTGGCCGATGCCGGCTGGAACTCCCTGTACTGGGACAACCATGATCAACCGCGAGCGGTGTCGCGGTTCGGGGACGACAGCCCGGAGCATCGGGTGAACTCGGCCAAAACGCTTGCCACGGTGCAGCACATGCACAAGGGAACGCCGTACATCTATCAGGGCGAAGAGCTCGGCATGACCAATACCTACTTCACCGCTATCGAGCACTACCGCGATGTTGAGTCGCTCAAATACCACGCCGCGGCGCTCAGCCTGGGCATGGAGGTCGAGGCGGTGCTGCACTCGCTGTCGGTGAAGAGCCGGGACAATGCCCGTACTCCCATGCAGTGGGATGACACTTCACACGCCGGGTTCACCGAAGGGATTCCGTGGTTGCCGGTGAATCCCAACTACCTCACCATCAATGCAGCGGCGGATATCGAGGACCCGAACTCGGTGTTCCATCACTTCCGTAAGTTGATCGAGCTTCGTCATGTTCACCCGGTGATCGTGCACGGCCGGTTCCAACTGCTGCTTCCCGATCATGAGCAGCTCTGGGCGCTGACCCGGACCCTAGATGATCAAGTGCTGCTCATGATTGCCAACTGCTCCTCCGAGCCGGCGCGGGTGCCGCCTGATGCCACGCCGGACCTGACAGGCGCTCAGCTGCTGCTGGCGACGCACGGCGACTCCACCTCGCTCGATCTTGAGCCGTGGGAGTCACGCATCTACCTCTTCGGCTGAGCCGGCCTTTGGCTTGGTGGGCATCTCGATCTCGTGGTCGGCCGGTGTGTTGAGCTGGCGCGCTCGGGCGATAAAGGGCAGGGCAAGCGCGGAGCCGGCAGCCGAAAGCAAAAATGACACCTGGTAGCCCCAGATATCGGCGCTCTTGCCCAGTGCAGGTTGCGCCACAATCCCGCCGGCGTTGTTGATCAACGAGTCGAAGGACAAGATCGTGGCCCGCTGCTGGGATGGGATCATGCCGTTCAAGTACGCTTCCCGGATCGGTAGGCCGGCGTAGCTCATCAATTCCCAGAGCGTGATCAGGACAATGACGACCCAGAAATTGTCGATCACCCCGATGAGTGCAAGCATCGCCACGCCAAGGGCCGCCAAAACCAAGAGTGCGGAGGTTCGCCGCTTGAATGCTCTGCGGATCCGTGGCGTCAGGAGCCCGCCGACGATCTGGGCTCCTGCTATGACTGCGGCGGCCAGGCCGGCGATCCCGTACGCGGTTTGATCGCCCCACAGGTTCAGCAGGTGAGGCTGAAGCGCGTAGTACACGTAGATCTCGATGCCACCTGTGAACATCCCGGCCAGCATGGTGGCCCGGACTGCCGGCACCTTCAGGCCGTGCTCGACCGAACTGTGCACGATCTTCTTCACCTCAGCCAATGGCCGCTCGCCACGCGCGGGCGTGAAACCGAGGTCATGCATCAAGATCAACGCCAGGATGAACATCCCGATCAGGATTGCGGTCCGTACCAGGTACGGGACGCCGAGGTTGGTCAGCTGGGCGAGAAAGCCACCGGCCACCGAGCCGCTCAGAATCATCGCCCCCGTGATTACCTGGCCACGGGAGAACACCGCCTCGAGTTGGCCGTCGAAGCTGGTTGCGGCCAGTGCGTCGACCAGCCAGGCCTCGGTAGCGCCAGAGAAGAAAGTGAAGCCGAGTCCGAGGAGCACGGAAACGATCGCCCACCACACGAACGCCGACTCCAGCTGCCAGAGCAGGACGTAAAGACCTGTGGTCGCCGCCAAGGTCAGCGTTCCGCAGAGGAATGACGCTCGTCGCCCCCAGCGGTCCGCGACGACGCCGGTCGGAATCTCGAAAAGAACCATGCCGGCAGTGAAGTAGGCGTTGGCGGCGAATGCCTCGAAATTGCTGAGCCCGGCATCGAGCAGGAAGATCGTGTTGATGCCCCAGATCAGCGACGCTGCCAAGGCGTTGCCCGCGGTCAGCACGTAGTACGTGCGGCGGACCGTCTTCGACGTCTGCTTCACTCAGCAGACCCTAACTCTCGAAGATCGTGCGCGTTTGACCCGTGTCTGGAGGGGACAAACGCGCACGATCTTGCGGTTTGGTGATCAAAGAGCGGTGAGCCAGTCGATGATGGCCGTCGTGACTGCGGCCGGATCCTCCTCGTGCGGCAGATGGCCAACGCCAGGGAGGCTGATCAGGTCGTGTCGTGCATCGACCCACTTCTCGGCCGCCGCCATCGCCGCAGGCGGAACCAACTGATCCTCTTGGCCGTGGATCGACAACAGTGGTACCGCTATCGGCCGCCGCAGAGCCCGCCGGAAATCACGGCCCGTGCCCCGGAACTGGTTGCGAACAAACATTCGCTGGTACTCCAGCGCACAGTGCGGGCTCGGCCACAACATCAAGGCGTCCCGGTAGTGCCGAGCCTCGGCTGCAGTGAGCAACCCAGCTCCCTCGGCAGCCCAGCTGCGCAGCAGTTCCTCGATGTAGAGCCCGTCGTCTGCCATGATGCGCCGCTCTGGAAGCAACGGCAGCTGGAAGAACCCCAGCGTTGCAAAGTACGCCCGCCACGGAAAGGCCAGCGGATGAGGGGCTGCCAAGCTCACGAAGGCGCGCACCGGTGCTGGCGCGTACGCCAGTGCCGCCCAGCCAGCCATGCCGCCCCAGTCATGCCCGACCACCGCACCCGTGGAGAAGCCAAGACTCTTGATCACCCCCGTCACGTCGAAGGCGGTGGTTTGCGGGTCGTACCCGCGGGGGGTCTTGTCACTGGCCCCGTAGCCGCGCAGGTCCATGGCGGCCACGCTGAAGCCAGCCGCGTCCAGCGCAGGTATCTGGTGCCGCCATCCCCACCAGAACTCACCAAACCCGTGTAGGAGAAGGACGAGCGGTCGACGAGGACTGAATTGCTCTCCTAGCGCAACGTGGAACCTAACCCCGTTGGCTGCGATATCTCGATGACGCCATGGCCCGTCGAGCAGGATGTCGCGTACGCCGGCCCCGGCCACCTGAACGGCTCGCGTACCCGCGCTTAGTTTGTCCGGCGGTAGACGATCAGGTGATCTCTTTCGGCGGTGGCACTACCTGGCCCTCGATCTGCGGTGCGTTAGCTGCGGCCACGGCGCGTTCCGCGGCAGCCTTCACCTCAGCGACAGATTGGTTGGCTTGGGCGATGGTGCGGTCCGGACCTTTGATCTTCCTGACCACCAGGTATCCGATGCCGCCGAGGATGCCGGCGATCAGGAGCAACGCAACGCCCACGATCAAGAACGCGAGCCACGCCGCGAGGCCTGCTCCTTCCACCAGGCCCCAGGCGGCAGCGACATAAAGCAATATGGTCGCGGAGAGCGCGAAGTAGCCGGCGACTCCAAACAAGCCAAGGCCGGTCCCACCCCTTTTCGCAGCAGGCGTGAGTTCTGCCTTAGCCAGCTCGACCTGGTCCTGCACCAACAACTTCACATCATCGGTGATGTTCTTGAGGATGTCCCCAACTGCAGGATCAGCCACGTCCGCTCCTCTCGTCAACGCTGAGCCTACCGACCTTCTGCTGGGCGTTTACCCGAAAACGGCACCCTTCGACAGCCAGAAGCGCAATTAGCGCGAGCGCGCCGCTGCAGCGCCAGGCGCATGGAGCAGTTCTCAAAAAGGGGGCTAGTCCGCGGTGGCCTTCGCTGTGGCCAGGTTCTCCTTGATCAGGCTCATCACAGAAGAGTCGGTCAGCGTAGTGACATCGCCCAGTTCCCTGTTCTCGGCGATGTCACGGAGCAGCCGGCGCATGATCTTGCCCGAACGGGTCTTGGGCAGCTCCTCGACCACCATGATCTGGCGTGGCTTGGCAATAGCACCGATCTCCTTGGCAACATGGGTCCGCAGCTCTTGCACAACGTCAACTCCGCCCTCACCGGCATCGGCTCGCAAGATCACGAAGGCGACGATCGCCTGTCCCGTCATTGGATCGCTCGCTCCCACGACGGCGGCCTCCGCGACTTTCGGGTGCGAGACCAGCGCCGATTCGATCTCTGTCGTGGACATCCGGTGCCCAGATACATTCATCACGTCATCGACCCGACCGAGCAGCCAGATATCGCCGTCCTCATCCTTCTTGGCGCCGTCGCCGGCGAAATACATC
This sequence comes from Propionibacteriaceae bacterium, assembly GCA_035257925.1. GTDB lineage: Bacteria > Actinomycetota > Actinomycetes > Propionibacteriales > Propionibacteriaceae > Microlunatus. The sequence continues at coordinate 5,442 of DATEWO010000118.1, forward strand.
CCGGGAAAGCGTGACCAGTAGTTGTCGATGTAGCGCTGATCATCACCCCAGATGGTGCGCAGCATCGCGGGCCAAGGTTTGGTGACCACCAGATAGCCGCCGTGTCCATTCGGGACAGGTTCTGCTTCGTCGTTGACAACCTCAACTTCGACTCCCGGAACGGCCCGCATTGCCGCACCCGGTTTGCCAGCGGTCACCCCCGGCATGGGAGAGATCATGTGCATTCCGGTCTCGGTCTGCCACCAGGTGTCCACTACCGGCGTACGATCGCCGCCAATGTAGTGCCGATACCACATATACGCCTCGGGATTGATCGGCTCACCTACCGATCCCAGAATCCGCAGTGAGGACAGGTTGAAGTTCTCAGGGATTTCACCGCCCCACTTCATGAAGGTGCGAATCGCCGTCGGAGCGCAATACAGGATGGTCACCTGGTACTTCTCGATGATTTCCCACCAGCGGCCCTTGTGCGGGGTATCAGGGGTGCCTTCATACATGACGGACGTGGCGCCGTTCACCAGCGGCCCGTACACCAGATAGGAATGCCCGGTCACCCAGCCGATGTCCGCAGCAGTCCAGAAGATGTCAGTCTCGGGCTTCAGGTCGAAGGCCGCCCAGTGCGTGTACGCGACACCGACCAGGTAACCGCCCGTGGTGTGCAGAATGCCCTTCGGCTTGCCCGTGCTGCCCGAGGTGTACATGACATACAGCGGGTGCTCTGCGGGGAAGTACTCGCAGACGTGCTCATCGGACTGCTTGCCGACAAATTCATGCCACCACAGATCGCGTCCCTCTGTCATCGGGACGTCCTGCTTGGTTCGCTGCACAACCAGCACATTGCGTACGTCGCAGCCGTACTGCAAGGCTTCGTCGACCGCGGGCTTCAACGGAGATGCGGTGCCGCGGCGGAAACCGCCGTCAGCGGTGATCACGACCTCGACGCCGCAGTCGATGACCCGCGAATAAAGCGCGTCTGAGGAGAAGCCACCGAAAACCACAGTATGCGGTGCGCCGATCCGAGCGCAGGCCAGCATCGCGACGACCGCTTCCGGGATCATCGGCAAGTAGATCGCTACTCGGTGCCCGCTCTTCACACCGAGCTCCAGAAGTGCGTTGGCCGCCTGCTTGACCTGCCGAGTCAGCTCGGCATAGGTGATCACCTGGGTGTCTCCAGGCTCGCCCTCGAAATAGAAGGCAACACGATCCCCATTGCCTGCCTCGACGTGCCGGTCAAGACAGTTGTATGCGGTGTTGAGGGTTCCGTCAGCGAACCACTTGGCGAAGGGCGGGTTACTCCAGTCGAGGACCTGGGTCGGCTCAGTCTGCCAGCTCAGCCGCTTGGCCTGCTTGGCCCAGAAACCCTCGAAGTCAGCCTTTGCCTCGGCATAGGTTTCGGCCGTGACGTTGGCATTCGCTGCAAGATCAGCGGCTGGAGGAAACCGCCGGTCCTCGTGGAGCAAGTTATCCAGGGCCTCATCAGTCACGGCAGATCTCCTTAAGGGAATCGACAATCGGGGCTGGGCCATTGGCTCGTGTGGGCGTTCGGCTCATCGACCTCAGCCTACCGACGGCCCTCCTAGCCAGTATCTGGTGTAGCTGCCTCAAAGCCTGATTTGCAGCACGTCTTCGAAGTCCTCGTCGAGCACCAACTTGGAGTGATCAACTTCGGCCCGCCAGCAGGAGGTCTGGAAGGGCAGCATCAGCGGATCGGGTACCCGCGCGTAGTCGTCGTAAAGCGCCCCGACTTCACGCACCAACCGGCCGCGAGCGGCGGGGTCCAGCCGCGCTACTGCTGGGCGCTGCTCGACCATCGAGATGAGCCCATCTCGGGTGATCGGCATCCAATTGCGGAAGTTTCGACGTTCCAGAAGGCCGAAGTAGGGGCTTTCGGCAACTTTTTCGACGCTGTCTGCACCGAAGTCGCCGCGCATGGCGCCTGGATCGGCTTCACGCATCAGGGCGATCAGGCGCCGTACCCAAGGCACAGTGTCATCGCGTGTGTTGTACGCGATCGCGAGGTAGCCGCCAGGCTTGAGAACTCGGGCAATCTCGGTAAGCGCCAGTCCTGGCGCGAAGCGATGCAGCGTCTGGGCGGCAGTGACGACGTCGAAATGGCAAGACAGGAACGGCAAGGACTCGACCTGGCCAACGACGTGCCGTCGAGTTCCAAGGCGGGCAGGGAGGCCAGCCACGAGGTCGACCGTGCGATCGATGCAGAACACTTCATGACCGGCATCGCCCAGCATCGCCGCGAATCCACCGCGGCCCGCCCCGATGTCGAGGACCCGCATCGGCTCCTCGCCGACCATCCACGCAGGCGCAGCTTCTGGATAGGGATTTCGCCGCGTCGCCATGGTGGAAACTTTAGTGGTGCATGACCCGCTGGCTGATCTTGCACGCATCGAGGGCGTGCCGTCCGCGGTAGCGGCGGCGACCGATGCGGTCGATGTGGTGCTCAGGGAGCGCGGGCTCCGGAAGATCACCGACGAGCAGCTGAGTCAGGCTCTCCTGGCGGGAGCCAGAGCCAATGCCGACCTGACCGACGACCCTGCGCGGTGGCAGATCGGCGCGCTCCGGCTATCGGCGGAGCTGGCATCCCTTGCGGTTCTCATCAGGGTTGCGCCGGCGCAGGCGCTCGCTCGGGCGCACGCCCTGGTGGCACGTGGAGTCGTACCGGACAGCGAGCT
>DATEWO010000119.1:0-3933 GCA_035257925.1 Propionibacteriaceae bacterium
GTTCCGGGAGGGACGGTTGATCCGGGAACGCCTTGTCGATTACGTCCGCCTGGGATGGCTACCAGAAACTGACCCGCCGGCGATGTCCAGGTTGCGCACCCGGCTTCGGGCGCTTTGGCACGCGGTGTTCGCCGGGCCCGAGATATTCCTTGCGACGATTCGGATGCAGCGGGCGGTGACCGAGTTGGCTTATCTGCGGGATGCTGTCACCCGCGGCATCATCGACGACACCGGTCGGGTCCGGGAGAAGCAACTGCTGGCCAAGATCTCCTCGCTCCGCGGAAAGGCCATAATCCAGCCGGAGGGACGAGCGCCCTATCCATCGCTACGGTGGCGACGCAGAGGTGCCTCAGCGGCGTACCCGCTGCCAAGCTATCCGGGCCCGGCCGGCCTGGGCGGCAATTACCCAGCCCCAAGCGCGTTCCCGGCACCGGCGGGCCTGCCTCAGAACGCTCCAGCCGCGGCGTCGGCGCCCTTGGGGCATAGTGCTACCCAATACTCTGAGGTCGACCCCACCTGGAAACCGCCTGGAGAGTAGGGGGCCGCGGATGGCCGGCAGGCAGTTGACCCCGCTGGAATCTGCGCTCACCGAGCTGCGGGCGGCGGTGGCCCAGGCGCGCCTTCCGCTACCGCTGCCTGGAGCTGAGGAGCAGCGCAAGGTCGCTGAGGATATCAAGCGCCAGCTTGACGACTATGTGATGCCTCGGCTGGCGACCATCGATGCGCCGCTGCTCGCGGTCGTCGGAGGCTCTACTGGAGCGGGCAAGTCGACGTTGGTGAACTCCCTCGTCGGCCGGGAGGTGAGTGCGCCTGGGGTGATCCGCCCGACCACTCGAGCTCCGGTGCTGGTCCATCACAGCAGCGACGCTCGATGGTTCGCCGATGATCGAATCCTCCCTGGACTTGCGCGGTCAACCGGCGCATCAAAGGACTCACGGTCGCTACTGCTGGTGGTGGAGGACTCCATTCCGCCCGGCCTGGCAATCCTGGACGCACCCGATATCGACTCTGTGGTGGTGGAGAACCGCCAGCTCGCTGCACAGCTGCTCGCTGCAGCGGATCTCTGGCTCTTCGTAACTTCCGCCGCACGTTACGCCGACGCCGTACCTTGGAGCTTCCTGCGAGCTGCCGCGGACCGAAGTGCTGCAGTCGCCGTCGTCCTGGATCGGGTGCCACCGCGCGCCATGACGGAGGTGCCACCCCACCTCGGCCAGCTGATGAGCGAACGAGGGCTGAGTGACTCACCGCTGTTCGCAGTACCAGAGACCACTGTGGACGCGGAGGGTCTGCTGCCCGCGAGCGCAATCCAGCCGATCCGGGGCTGGCTGGCGGCCCTAGCGGCGGATCAGGCCACCCGCGCCGAGGTGGTACACCAGACGCTTGATGGTGCGATCGCTGCGCTGGCGGCGAAAGCCCCGGAACTTGCGCAGTCTGTCGATGAGCAGCTCGAGGTGATCGAGCAGCTCAGGGCGGAAGTTGACCGCTCCTACGCCGAAGCAGTTCGTACGGTGCAGGTGCAGACAGCCGATGGGACGCTGCTGCGCGGTGAGGTCCTGGCGCGCTGGCATGAGTTTGTCGGTACCGGAGAGTTCTTCCGCGCGCTCGAACAGAAGGTGAGCTGGCTGCGGGACCGATTGATGGCGACCTTGAAGGGTGAGCCGCCAGGTGCCGGGAACCTGAAGGTCGCGGTCGAGTCCGGCCTGGAATCCCTGCTGCGGGAAGAGGCAGCGGCCGCAGCAGAGCGCGCTGAGGGGTCCTGGCAGGCCAACAGCGCCGGCCGCGCCCTGCTGGAGAGTGCCGACGTCGACCTGTCCCGGTCGTCGGCGGAGTTCGATCGGAAGGCAGAACGCGCCATCCGCGACTGGCAGGGCGCCGTCCTGGATCTGGTCGCCGACGAGGGCATGAGCAAGCGGTCCAGGGCGCGCTTCTACGCCCTCGGGGTCAACGGGGTCGGCGTGGCGTTGATGATCGTGGTCTTCGCCCACACCGGTGGTCTGGTGGGGGCGGAGATCGGGGTCGCCGGAGGCACCGCGGTGCTCGCGCAGCGAGTCTTGGAGGCAGTCTTTGGAGATCAGGCAATTCGGCGCCTCGCTCAAACGGCCAAAGATGATCTTGATGCTCGGGTTCAGGCGCTGCTGGCGGACGAGCTGGTGCGCTTCCACATGATCTTGAACGGCCTGGGTGTTGAATCCGGTCAGTCGACGCGGCTGCGCCAGGCGGCGCGAGCGGTGGAGGAGGCCCGCGCGGGCGGTCTGCCTGTCAGCGTCGCGGAGGAGGTGGCACTGCCTGCTGCCGAGCGGCGCTTGGCCATCGATCCGCCGACGGTGAGCCAGATCCCTTCCGGGGAAGCTTCCGCCGACAGTGACATCGTCGATGCCGAACTCGTCGATCAACCACGAGAGGAGCTTCGATAGTGGCCGCCCGAGGTCTTGGACTGCTCAGCCGGAAGGATGCCACCGTACCTCTGGTTGATCATCTTCGCGCCCTGACGGAGGCCGTGGAGCTCTGTGCGGGTCGCGTCGACTCGGTCGCGTTGGATGAGGCCCGGCGCGTAGTTGATCAAGCTGACCGGCGGCTGGCGATTTCCGGAAGTGCCACGGTGGTGGCGCTGGCAGGAGCCACCGGATCAGGCAAGTCGAGCATCTTCAACGCATTGTCCGGAACCACCCTGGCGACTGTCGGCGTACGCCGCCCGACGACGGCACACGCCATGGCCTCGAGCTGGGGCGACGAATCGGCCGAGGATCTGCTCGACTGGCTCCAGATCCCGCGGCGGCATGCACTGGAGACCGATCCAACCGTGGCGGCCGCTCTCGACGGTTTGGTACTGCTGGACCTTCCCGATCATGACTCCACCGAGGTAGACCATCGGATGGAGGTCGATCGGCTGGTGCAGCTGGTGGACATGCTGGTTTGGGTGGTCGATCCGCAGAAGTACGCTGACGCGGCCATCCATGATCGTTACCTGAAGCCGCTGGCAAAGCACTCAGATGTGATGTTGATCATCTTGAATCAGGTTGACAAGCTTTCGACTGGCCAGCTGGAGCAGTGTTTGAAGGATCTGCGACGGCTGCTGGCTTCAGAGGGCTTGACCAAGGTGCCGGTGATGGCCGTGTCAGCGGTGACCGGACAGGGTATCGACGGGCTTCGAGAGACGCTGGCCAAGCAGGTCGCCGAGAAGCAGGCAGCCGCGCTCCGGTTGGCGGCTGACGTCTCGGTCGCCGCAGCCAGGCTCAGCGAGGCATCCGGGACCGCCAAATTGACTCCGCTCTCCCAGTCGAGCGTCAACCAGCTGACCACCCAGGTCGCCATCGCGGCGGGGGTTCCCGTGGTGACAGAGGCCGTCGGTAATGCCTGGCGGTTGCGAGGCGGCTTGGCGACCGGTTGGCCCGTCTTGGCCTGGGTGGCCAAGTTCAAGCCTGATCCGTTACGCCGACTTCACCTGGATCGGCTCGGCGTCGGTCAACGACGCAAGGAGATCGATCCCTCGCAGGTCGGGCGAACGTCGTTGCCTGAGACTTCCGGCGTCCAGAAGGCACGGGTGGACACCGCGTTGCGAACGCTTGCCGATCAGGCAGCTCAGGGTCTCACCCGCGGCTGGGCTGACGAGATCAAGCGTGCAGCGCGTTCGGCCGAAGACGCGCTGCCGGACCGCGTTGACCGCGCCATCGCCACCACCGATCTTGATCTTGCTAGGCACCGGCGGTGGTGGCAGGTGATTCGAGTATTGCAGTGGCTGCTGGTGGCGACGGTGGTCGTCGGTCTTGGCTGGCTGGGATTGGCTTTCGTGCTGGCCTACTTCCAGCTCCCTCCGCTTCCCGAGGTGCGGTGGTGGGGCCTGCCGGCACCCACGGTATTGGCCATCGGGGGAGTGCTGGCGGGTTTGCTGTTGGCCGGACTGGCCAGGATTGGTGTCGAGGTGGGCGCCCGACG
>DATEWO010000120.1:0-12511 GCA_035257925.1 Propionibacteriaceae bacterium
TACAGGCGGTGGCGGCTTTAACCCCCAGCCTCCAGATCCGAGCGGCGGCGAGTTGAGTATCGACCTGCCCACGGGTCTCCGGGTCCAAGTGCCTGGTTTCGCTGACGATCGTTTCGGCGAGGCGCGCGCTCAACTCCCCGGCGGCCAGTTGGGCGTAAGTGTCGGGCAACTCAAACCACAACGCCCGCGCTGTGTTCAACCGCCGTGCCGCTGCTACCGGGGAGATGCGGCACGCCAAACCGATCTGCTCCGCGATGCCGCGGCCAATCTTGTCTGGATGCACATCAGCGGCCAGTTGCTCAGCGACTTGGGATTGGGCGAACCGCACCGACTCAGCGACCTGCAACGCCGCGCTGGCGGCTGCCAGCTTCTCCAACACCGCGATCCGATCAATCCGATCCGCATCAGAGGTTTGTCGATCATCTCCAACAGCCTGAGCGAGCTCGACCAGCATTTCATTCAGGCGCACCACCACTGCGGACGGCGGCTCGGCCCGGAGTGCTGACATGCCACAGACACTACGGAAGCCCACCGACAAAATAGAATGAGCGTTCGATCCGAGCGGTTCTGTGCACGCGGACGCGCCGTCACCGCGGGGGGATCAGCTGCAGCGCACTCCAGGAGATCGCGGGCAGGTCGACTGTCAACACGCCGTCCCGGATGCGGACCGACCGGTTCGACGTAGGGGCAACGCGGTCTTGGTGCTCGAGGGTGTTCGTGGCTGTCGGGTCGTCGTCCGCGACCGTGAGGCTCTCACTGAGGTCTATCGGCCCGAGTGAGCCAACATCGATGGAGACGGTCGTCACCGCGTCCTGATTCCGATTCACAAGGAATACGGCGACAGCGCCGCTGTCTTTGTCGATGGTCGCGACAGCGTCGACTAGTGGCACAGTCCCGTACTCCAAAGTGTCGTAGCTCGGGCTCTCGATCGCGAGCCGCAGCACCGTGCCCCGGGCCAAGCGGGCGGTGATGGCGAACGGGAAGAAGATGGTCTGGCGCCAGGCCGGGCCGCCGGGCTCGGTCATGATCGGTGCGATCACATTGACGAGCTGGGCGAGGCAGGCGGCCTTCACCCGGTCCGCATGCTTCAGCAAACAGATGAGCAGGCTCCCGACGACCACTGCATCGGCCACTGAGTACTGGTCCTCGAGCAGCCGGGGGGCGTACGGCCAGGTGTTCATGTCGGTGATCTTCCCGCTCTCGTTGAAGCGGTCGGAATACCAGACATTCCACTCGTCAAACGAGATATCGATGGTCCGCTCGCTGCGCAGCGCAGCCTTCACAGCGTCCGCGATGGCGATCACAGTCACGATGAACACGTCCATGTCCACGGCCGAGGCCAGGAAGCTGCCCTGGTCACCATTGCGCTCCTGGTAATAGGAGTGGCCGGAGATGTAGTCGATGTCGTGGTAGGTGTGCTCGAGGACCACGCGTTCCCACGTCCCGAAGGTCGGCATAGACCGGTTGGAGCTACCACAGACGACGAGCTCGAGGTTCGGATCCATCTGGCGCATGGCCTTGGCGACTTGGCTCGCCAGCTTGCCGTACTCCTCGGCGCTGCGATGGCCGAGCTGCCACGGCCCGTCCATCTCGTTGCCGAGGCACCACATGCGCACATTGAACGGATCGGGTGAGCCATTGGCCGCCCGCTGCTCGGCCAGCGTGGAGCCTGCGCGGATGTTCGTGTATTCGAGCAGGTCGAGCGCCTCGAGCGTGCCGCGGGTGCCGAGGTTGAGCGCGAGCATGGGCTCGGTGCCTACGCGCTCACTCCAACGCGCGAACTCATGCAGTCCGACGTGGTTCGTCTCGAGCGAGTGCCAGGCGAGGTCGAGCCGCTTCGCTCGCCGCTCTCGCGGGCCAACGCCGTCCTCCCACCGGTAGCCGGAAACAAAGTTGCCACCCGGATAGCGGACGGTGGTCACGCCCAGTTCGCGCACCAGATCCATCACGTCGGTCCGGAATCCGTCGGGGTCCGCGTAAGGATGCCCAGGCTCGTAGATCCCGTTGTAGACGCACCGGCCGAGGTGCTCGACGAAGGATCCGAACAGACGACGGTTGAGCGGACCGACAGTGTTGGCGGGATTGACGACGATCTTTGCCGCTGGCGTGAGAGTCACGATTCAAGACGGGTCAGGCGTAGCAGCTATCTGGAGATCACGGCTCTTGGCACTCGAGCGGCGTACGACGAGCTCTGGCTCAAATCGCACCTGCTGGTGCTCGTGGGCAACTTCGCTGTCTATCGCCTGAATTTCCTCGAAGAGCAGTTCAGCGGCCCGATAGCCAATTGCCAGCCGAGGCTGGCGGACTGAGGACAGTGGTACGGCAGCAGCTGCAGCAAAGGCAATGTCGTCATAGCCGACAATCGCCATATCGTCCGGCACCCGCAACCCAGCAGTCACGAAACCCTGCAGCAAACCGATCGCCAGCAGGTCATTGGTCGCGAATACCGCGGTCGGCCGCTCCGGGGTGGGCATGGCAACTATCTCTTCCGCGGTTCGGACACCTGCATCAACGTCGAGATGTGGGGTGGAGACGACCAGCAACTGTGCTGACCCGTTGTGGCGCGACCCCGCAAGCTCAGCACCCAACCGTCTGTCCGCAACTTGTCGAAGCTCTCCGGGCCCGCCAATCACACCGATTTTCGTGTGGCCCTGGTCAAGCAGGTGTTGGACCGCCAGGCGTCCACCCTCGACGTCATCAACAGATACCGAGCAGAAGTCCGATTGATTTCCGGCGCGATCGAGAAGCACGACAGGGATTCCCCGGACTTTGAGCTGGCGCACCCGCTCGTCAATGTCCCAGATAGGCGCCAGCAGTACGCCACGAACCCTCTGTTGCATCAATATCAGCAATTGCGCGCTCTCCCGATCAGCCTCCTGCGCACTATTTCCGACCTGAACGGAGTAGCCACGTTCGTATACGTAGTTCTCGGCGCCAATCACTAGATCGGTGAAAAACGGATTGGTGATATCCATGACAATCACGCCGATCGAGCGACTCCTACCGGCCCGAAGTTGACGCGCCGGCTCATTCGGAATCCAACCAAGCTTTGCGATCGCAACCTCAACCCTGCGTCGCGTGGGCTCCGCCACCAAATCCGGGGAGTTCAAAACATTAGAGACGGTGCCGAGTGACACCCCAGCCAAGGCGGCAACATCTTTCATGCTGACTGTGGCCTTACGAGCCGCCATCCGCCCGCATACTCCTATTGAGGGTTTTTCTCAGGTTTTCCTGACGACTTGCAGCGTCATCAAAGACAGTTATTGAAACGAATCATACCGCATCGAGGTCCGACAACCGATTGTCGCGATACGAGTCAGAGCGCGCAAGGCCTCGTCCCACTGAAGCCGGCCGCCGACGCCCCATGGATGCCGTTGCAACGTGGTGGGTTGGCTCCTTGCCCACGCTCCCTCGATCACCGGCCCTCACCCGCTGGAGCTGGCACGCACTCCGTAAAATTTGCCGTCCCTATCGCTGTGTCGTGCATAATGAGCCTCCTACCAGATCTGCCTGGAGGGGGCGGCTAGATCATCGTGGCGGACGCATTGGAGCCCAATGACCAACCGCACAGACATGGTGTCGCCTGACGCGCTGGTGCTGACACACGCTCTCGAGAAGCTTCGGGCGCGTGACGGTCTGACGCATTCTCGGCTGGATAACAGCCGCAGTGTTGAAGCAGCACCGCTTCTAGGGCTCGCTGCGGTCCGGCGCTACGCCGCCGTTCACGACGTCGAGGTGGCGCAAGCTGCACTTGATGTGATCAAAGAATGTGTGCGGGAAAACCTCCATGGTTCCCAGTGCATCGTGGCGGATGCAGTCTTGGGGCTCGGCACATTCTCCGACGCTTACACTCAGAACGGCATCGAGCCGCGTGTCGACAAGGCACTGCACTCCGACCTGTTGGGAAGACGACGTAGCACTCTGTTGTCGAACTGGCGCCGGTTGCATGAAGCATTGGGTCTTCCACGAGACGAGCCGCCGAGCGACCGCGCGCTGCGCGGGACGATCGAGCGCAATGTCCTCCGCGAGCTTGCGCGACAACTCATAAGGCGTGAGGAATATTCACTCGGCGCCAAGAGCGTGGTCACGCCTTACGCCTCCGAGAACTTGTCCCGCAAAATGCCGATGTCGCGGCCTGGCAAAGTTATCGTCCTCGGTGGTGCCGTGATGGACGCCACTTTTCGTACTAAGGTTCTTCCACCAATAGGGACGTCACATGAGGCGTACGAGTTTCAGCTTGCACCTGGCGGGAAAGGACTTTGGCAGGCAGTGGCAGCCGCCCGACTAGGGCTTGATGTTGCGCTCGTGGCCGCAGTGGCCGACGATCGGTTCGGCCATGAGATCGTCAATTATCTGCAGGATGAAGGCGTGGATACGTCTTTGTTGAAGCTGGTCGATGATGCGCATACCCCATTTACAAGCGTCATCGAGTTCGAGCTTGGCGATAGCATTGCGCTCAATTGGCCGAATAAGATGGAGGTCCGTCTCGACATTCGTGATGTGGACGGGCTTGGGCAACATTTTGCCTCCTGTGACGCTGTACTCTTGACGTTCGAGATTCCGCGCGAGACTTTGGAGTACACCTTATCCCTGGTGAATAGGCTTGATAAGCCGAGGCCGACTATCATCGTTACACCCGGACAGCCCTATCTTGATACTGGCATTTCCGGTCAGGCTCTTTCTCAGATCGATTACCTCGTTGCGCATCCGTGGGAACTCGGCCGCTATACGCCGCCGGATAGGACATCCTTTGACCTGGATGCTGCCGCGCGACAGTTGTTGGCATATGGCCTTGTGACCCTGTGTGCTCCTATCGATGGGGGATGTACCGTCTATTCCGAATCCATTGGGACGTTCAACGTCCCCTCATTCCCATCTCCGTACAAAGAGATCTCTACTTCGCGCGATGCCTTCTGCGCTGCCCTTGCCGCCAAATTGATAGAAAGCGGGCGAGAATTTTCAGAGGAGGTTGCCCTCTGGGCAACAGCCGCAATGGCCGCCGCAGTTGCCGACCACCCGTTGCCTAATCCAATGCCTGATCGTAGGCGCGTGGAACAACTCCTTGAGCGATCCCGGTTCAACATAAGCCCGCGCGCCGCTCGGATCAGCGATGCAGTCGACGCCTCTGCTGAGCAGGCACAACCTTCGTTTCCCCACTGACGTTGCAACAATAAATGCTTAGATCCAACAGTCTGACCCTGCTTTGCTGGAAACTCTTGTCCGGGTATTTAGCCCGCAATTCGACGAGACTTGCAGTGCCATACCGCTGGAGCAGTTGCCGAGGGCTCACATATCCACCATCTTCATAGAGGTATGGCCTAGCCTTGACCGTCATCCATTGCTTCCAGTTTGCCGCGCGGTAGCTAGCCCCGGTGAAACCCAAGTTAGGATCTACGGCGGTAATGAGCAACTCAGTGGATGACACATTGTGGCGCACGTAAGTTCGAACCTTCGACAAAAGCGACGAAATGGCATTCAGAGGCGCATCTTTGACAGAATACACTCGCGAAACGTCCCACGCTCGATCCGGCGAAATAGCAAATTGTGCCCATATTTCTCGTGCTACGCACTTCCATTGCAGCTGAGATATCGCGCAGATACTGACTGGGCGCTTTTTAACGGGATCGACTAGTGCGAAGTACCGCGAACCTGGACGAACACTGCGGAGGTAGTGAAGTGACGTTATGACGGGAGCGGCGCGAGACGAATCGATCTCCTCGAAGGCCAAGTCACATAATGGGAACTTATCGACGGGCACGTAGGCCCTGGCTGCTCGTGCTTCGCTCCGCAATCGTTCGGCACTGATCCGCACTTCGCGCTCTGCTTGCCATCTCGTGACCCACCCTTCATCGGATGCGACCCGGGGAAGGTGAAGTAGAGCGCGTACCGCGAGTGCACGAGGCTCAACACCTACCCTGAGAGCCGTCTCGCTCACCAAGACACCAAACCTTGACGTTGGGGAGCAGCACCGACACTCAGCCAGACACAGCCCAGTCGGCGATCGTTCGGCGACGCCGGCGAAGGACTGATTGCGCGCCAATACCAGCTCCCCCGACGACACACGGGGAGCGTAAACCACTGGCGAGGCTGCAGTTGCCAACAACAAGCGCCATAGTATTTTGCTGCCACAAAAAGATAGTGCCACTTGTTGCCTGCCAATAGCCTGCCAAAAGGCAGCAGAAGCTTTCGATCTGGCAAAGAGACGGCCTAACACATGGCTCACCAAACCCTGTGCACTGATATCTATACACCAGTTGGGCTAGTGGCAGCTACCAAATTGTCTAGTTGACTGACTACTGCCGTCATATTAAATGAGATCCAAGTAGGGCTAGCAGCGCGGCTATCCAAAACCGAAGACCGACACATTAGCAGTGTCGCATCTCAACTCGTCCATTGTAGGCACGAGGATTCGGAAGGAGGAAAGCCATGTCAGGAACTGGTCTGACGGCAGTGCTGCTGATGATCGGTGCGGTCATGCTGGTGATCTGCTATTGGAAGCAAATCGCGATCCTTCTCCTGGTTTTGACCGTCACCGCGTTCTGCATTGGGATCTACTTCATCGTCAGCACAATTGGCTTGTATATGCCTTGATCGAAATTTCGCCCTGCGATTTCACACGTGGGTCGAAATCCGATTCGGGTGCTAGGCAATCCATTTCTGTTTCTGTGGACTTTCAGGAGGCTTTCTCGAAGCCGATCAGGCGATTAAGCCACTTGATTTGGGTGAGCCGCTGATGACTAAGACCCCCCTCATGGTCGTTGAACGGGTAGGCAACTATTTCCTTCGCGCCGCCGTACGCGTGATACGCGGCGTACACCGTCGAGGGCGGGCAGATCTTATCCATGAGCGCAACTGAGAACAGGGCCGGCGCCGAGGCCCGCTTGGCGAAGTTCACACCGTCGAAGTAACTGAGTGTTGCGAATGTGCCCTCGGCGGCGCCGCGATGGACGGCAAGGTATCTCGTGATTTCCGTGTAGGGATCTTGATCGCAAATATCGACCGCTCGTCGAAAGTGGCAAAGGAACGGCACGTCCGGCATCACAGCGACAAGGTCTTGTGCCAGGCCTGCTGCAGCGAGCGTGATGCCACCGCCTTGGCTGATCCCTTGCACCGCAACCTTCGTGGCATCGACCTCCGAGAGACCGCGTACGACCTCTATCGCGCGTACCGCGTCGACGAAAACGCGGCGGTAGTAGTAGGACTTGGGATCCTCGATTCCCTTGGTCATGAAACCTGGCGCGTGGGGGCCGGATCCGTAGCTGTCTCCCGTTGCTCCGCCACCGCCCCACACGGATCCCTGGCCGCGAGTGTCGACGAGCAGGTGGGTGTAGCCGGCGCTGGCCCACGCCAGAAGTGCGCCGGGGACATCACGCCCGCCGTTGTAGCCGACGAATTCGACCACCGCGGGCCGAGGGCCGTCTTCGTTGCGTGGGCTCAGGAGCCAGGCATTGATCCGGTCTCCTGCGAAGCCTCGGAAGGATGCGTCGTAGATGTCCACCGTGCGGTACGGCGTCTCGACTGATTCCAGGCGTACGTCCAGGTCGAAGGAGCGCGTCTCGTTGAGAGTTTCATTCCAGAAATCGTCGAAATCGGCCGGTTCGGCCACGGTTGGCCGGTAGTCGATGAGTTCCTCGATCGTCAGATCTGTCCTGGCCACTCAGATCAACCCCTCTTACGCCGCGAAAGCTAGACCGAGCCTAAGCATTGGCGTTATCCGAGTCTGTCTAGGTGGCGGCGCGCCAGACCGTACGCGCGAACGTAGGCAGCAGCTGAAAACAGACCTATGCAATCTTCGACTCTAGGGAGTGGTCTCCCACAGGCCCAGCACGTTGCCCTCGGGGTCCTTGAAGTAGGCGAATGCGCCCATGCCGGGGATCGCAGTCCGCGGCGTGACGGTGGTGCCGCCCTCAGCCTCGATCTGCTTGAGCGCATCGTCAATGCCATCGACGTCGATGGTGATCACCGGTGATGTCAGCCGCTCGTCTCGCACGAACATGCCCCCATTGATGGCGCCGGGTTCGGTCGGCAACTGGGTTTGCTCATCTACGTCTGTGGTCTTTACGGATGTGTACTCGCCTCCCTCCATGGGCATTGTCTGAAGCTCCCAGCCAAAGACCGAGCCGTAGAAGTTCTTTGCTCGATCGAGGTCCTCGGCCGGAATCTCAAAGTGCACGACCTTGCTCATGATCATCTTCCTCCTTGGTTGATGGACGTCCTTCTCACCGTAGTAAACCGCTACGGCTGATACGGCGGCGCCTCACCCCAACCCCAGCGAGGAACGGGGGCATGCTCGACGATGTCGTCGGCGCCGCTGGAATTGTGAACGGCCAGACGAGTCCCCCATTCGGCGTAACCCATCACCGCTGCCCGGAACTCGGGATCGTCAGGCAGGCCAGCATCATCCGCCGCACGGGACAGCAATGTGACGAAGCGCAGGCGTTGCTCGCTGGTGATGTGGAGTCCGCGGTGCTTCGAAACCATGTGCTCGTATCCGCCCAGTTCTTCGGTGTACGCCTCCGGTCCGCCCATCACCTCACACCACCAGGTCACAACATCGCGGCGGTGTTGATCACTCACCGTGCCACCAAATAAAGGTGCGAGAAGCTCCTCGTCCTCGACGAGGTCGTAGAACCGACCCAACCAGCGCTCGAAGGCCGGTCGACCACCGGCCCAGTCGTAGATCGTAGGGGTCTGACCGCTCATCCAACCTCCCGCAGACTGCCTGGCCCGGCCTACCCAATGAGTACGCTCATTGGCCATGATTCTTACGCATCGAGGCGAGCGACCGGTCATCCCGGGGTCCGCGTACGTAGCACCGTCGGCTGTGCTGTGTGGCGCGGTCACTCTTGGCGAGCGGGCACGAGTGCTCCATGGCGCAGTACTGAGTGCCGAAGATGGTGAAGTCTGGATCGGCGAGGATGTCGTGATCATGGAAAACGCCTTGGTCCGCGGCCGATCGCGGCATCCGGTCTCGGTCGGCAACGCGGTGCTCATCGGCCCGCACGTTCACCTCAATGGAGCCACGGTCGAGGACGAGGTGTTCATCGCCACCGGGGCATCGCTGTTCCCTGGGTCGGTCGCAGCCAGGGGATCGGAGCTGCGGATCAACAGCGTGCTGCACGTCAACTCACGGCTGATGCCTGAAACGATCATCCCTATCGGTTGGATCGCCGCTGGCAATCCTGCTCAACTCTTCTCGCCTGACCAGCATGAGGAGCTATGGCGGGTACAAGCGGAGCTCGATTTTCCAGATACCGTCTACGGAGTGCCGCGAGATACGCCGATGCGGACGATCATGGCGAAACAGATCGAGTTCTACGGCGCCCATCGAGATGACCAGGTCATTAATGGTTAGCGATCAGCGGATCAGCGCTGTTCAAGCAGGGTCTTGAGTACGGCGAGATCCTTCCGATTGGCTCGCTGAATGGCTGCCGCCATCACCGGTGCAGTGACGCTTGCGAAGCCCGATGGGGTTCCGCGGTTACGGAGGGTCATGTGTGTCCGCTGGCCGGACAGGTCGCTCCAGGCGTACGTTGTCTCCATCGGGAACGGACCTTCGGTCGTAGCCATGACCAGCCGCTCATTGGGAAGGAAATCGGTTACCTCATAGGTGTAGGAGAGTGTGCGGCCCAAGAAGCGCGCTACGAAGGCGAGGCGTGTGCCGATAGTCAATGGCTTCTCGGTCTCCCACGTAACACGATGGATGTTGGCGTACCAGTCCGGAGCATGATCGGGATCGGACACGTAGCCGGCAACCATTTGACGCGGTCGGCCGATGTCAATGGC
Organism: Propionibacteriaceae bacterium; assembly: GCA_035257925.1. Taxonomy (GTDB): domain Bacteria; phylum Actinomycetota; class Actinomycetes; order Propionibacteriales; family Propionibacteriaceae; genus Microlunatus. Next base: position 9,787 of record DATEWO010000120.1, read on the forward strand.
GGTGGTGACGTCGACAGATTTCATGAGTTAACAGAAGTCCTAGATACGACCGTGTCTAGCGTTTGTACAATGTTTGTCCTACGCTGATCCTGTCATCTGCAAGGAGGCCGCCCCATGGTACGAGCAACCGCTGTTCGGCAGGAAGACCTGGTTGAGCTTGTGGACCAGGCAGGACAGGTTATCGGACAGGCGGCACGGGCGACCGTACATCACGGCAACACGCCTCGACATCGCGCGTTCTCTGTCTACCTGAGCGACGCCGCTGGTCGCGTCCTGATGACAAGGAGGGCCCTGAGCAAGCTCACCTGGCCCGGGGTGTGGTCGAACTCGTGTTGCGGACATCCTCGCCCGGGAGAGAACGACGTTGCCGCCATTCACCGCCGGGTGCGCGAGGAGCTCGGCGTGGAGGTGAGCGACGTCGAAGTGATGCTGCCCGATTTCAGTTACACCGCCACCGACCCGCACGGTCTCGTCGAGAATGAGCATTGTCCGGTCTACCGCGCAGTCATCGTCGATTCAGCCGTAATGCGCCCGGATCCCGATGAGGTGATGGACTACCAGTGGCTGACCTGGCCGGATCTGATCGAGACTGCCGAGCGGAGCCCCGGACTACTCAGCCCGTGGGCCGTCGCGCAGCTCCAGGCTCTTGCGTCCTCTACAGCCTGGATGCAACCCGGACCAAGCAGGAGTCAAAACGCAAATGTGACCACCACCTTGGCCTGCGTGACGCACCTGCTCAGGCAGCAGATCGACGAACTGGCATTGTTGTGGCAGGAGTTGGGTGGCCGACAGGCACCCGAGGTGCTCGCTCGGGATCTGCCGACATGGCTGGATGACCTCCTGCAGCAGGGCGGTAAGCGGTTGCGCCCGGCCATGTGCCATTGGGGATACATCGCGGCGGGCGCCGATCTCGGCTGGCCCGAACATGCCGAGATGGTCCGAGCTGCGACGGCCCTTGAGTTGCTGCACGAGTTCGCGTTGCTGCACGACGATGTGATGGATGAGTCGGACTTGCGCCGTGGCGGTGCTGCCGCACACCGGCAGGCCGAGCGTTGGCACGCTGATGCCGGCGCGCTCGGCGATGGAGCCGCATTCGGTCGAAACCTCGCCGTGCTGCTCGGTGACCTCGCCCTGGTGCAGGCGCATCGGCTCGTAGCCTCGCTGAAACCGCGGCTGCGCGAGCTTTGGTACGAGCTCTGCGTCGAGCTGGTGCTGGGCCAGCGAGGTGACCTGACAGGTGCGGCAGCCGGGCGGCGAGATCTGCTCCACGCCGAACGGCTCGCCCAATTGAAGTCAAGTTCCTACACCGTGGCACGCCCTTTGACCCTGGGCGCCACGGCGGCCAACGGCACGGCCGCGGCACACCGCGCATTGCACCGTTACGGCAGCCATGCAGGGATGGCCTTCGCGCTGCGGGACGAGGTGCTCGGTGTCTGGGGAGATCCGGCCGTCACCGGCAAGCCGGCTGGTGATGATCTTCGTACCGGAAAGCCCACCGTGCTACTCAGCGTGGCGGTCGAGCGACTTGATGGCGCAGCCGCAGAGGCGCTGCGAAGGGCAGGTTCTGCTTCGATGACCTCCCGCGATGTGGCTGTGCTCCAGGACGCCATGTTGACCGCGGGGGTCAGAAACGAGGTCGAAAAGTTGATCATCAGGCACGTCGAAGACGCGCACACGGCTCTGATGGATGGCGCGTTGCACCCGGCCGGCGTTGCCGGGCTAGTTGATCTCACCAAGGCACTGGCCTGGCGTACGTCCTAAGCGCCGGATCAGAGGGATCCCAGCCGATCGCGCAGCTGCGATGCTGCGTGAGCGATGGACTGACCAAGTGGCACGGCCGAACGGCCCGCCAGCCGGCCAGTCGCCTCCAACACCGCGTCCTGGTGGCGCCCACCGATCGCTACCAGTTCCCGACGACCCGCAAAACCTTCGACGATTTCCAGCGCCGGTGCGACGTCGCTCAGTGTTGGCACCGCGATGACGACGGCATCAGTTTGGTGCCGGTCGGCAGCGGTCAGCCAATCCCGAAGCGGAAGGTCTGGCCCCAGGTGGACAACTGCGAGTCCCTGCCGGCGTGCCGCAGTCGCAAACGCGAGAATCCCCAGCTCGTGGCGACATCCCGGGGGTAGGCCGGTCAACAGCAACGGGGAGCGCACAGTGTCGAGTGCGGCCGCGTCGAAGGCGGCGCTCAATCGTCGTTGTACGGCAGCGGCCGCCAAGTGTTCCCCGGCTACACTGACCGCGCCGTCCGCCCATGCCTGACCCAGCCGTTCCAATTCGGGCAGCAACCATCCGTCGACGACCTGCTCGAACGAGCCCTTGGCAAAGTGATCATCGAGCAGCCAGGTGATGGCCACAGGGTCGAGAGCGGCCGCCGCTGCGACTAGGTCCAACGTTCCCGTGCCGGCACGCCGAGACCTGCCTCTCGGTGGCTCGTCACGCGGCAGCTCGGCCGGTTCTCTTTCGAAGTCAGCCTCCGTGGAGGCGGCTGCTGCCGCTGCCTCCTTGGGTGACCATCCGGAGGCCACCAGAGCCTGCATGTGCCGCAGTACGGCGATGTCAGCCGCTCCGTACAGCCGGTAACCCGACGCTGAACGCCCAGGATTGACGACTCCGTAGCGACGCTGCCAGGCGCGCAACGTGGCGACCGGTACGCCCACCATCTCGGAGGCACGCTTGATCGTGTACATCTCGCGCCGCCTGACTTCAGGCCTGGACAAAACCC